>NZ_JBHVFE010000536.1:0-5635 GCF_042801945.1 Kitasatospora sp. NPDC057542 | reverse complement strand
GCCCCACTGATTCGGGGGCCGTCCCGGACCCCTCCACCCCTTTCATTCCACTGTCTACTTCGTACCGAGGACTGCGCCGTGAGCGTCGGAACGCGCACCAGAACCCTGCTCAAGACCACCACCCCGACCCGCAGACTGGACGTCGCGGCGTCCTACGAGGCCCTGACGCAGGCCTGCGCAGCCACCGCCGACGATGCCCGGCAAGCCGAGCTGGTCAGCGACAGCCCGAACCACCTGTGGTCGCTGCCCGTAGGGATGTTCGCCATGGTGCACCCCGACCTGGACGAGGCCTGGGCCGTCATCAAGGGCGCCCTCTACCTCCGGGAGCAGCGGGTGCCCGCTATCGCCCCCTGGTACCACGACGTGCGCGCCGGCACCGAGGGGCGGGCAGTGACGTTCTGGCCGGACCCCGGGAAGACGAGCGCCGACACGTCCCTGTCCGCGTGGGTGACCGCCCTCACCCACCGCATCGACCCCGCGTCGGCACCGTGGCTACGCGAGCATGACACGTTCGCCGGGCTGCTGGACGGCCTGGACGACGCCCCGCTGAACGCGGCCGCCCGCCGCTTCCTGCGCGAGCACACCGCCCAGCTGCACGAGGAGTGGGACTACCTGGAGTGGCCGACCCCGGACGCCGTTGTCCTCGGCGCCCACGGCATGATCCCGATCCATGACGGCGGAGTCCACGTCGGGCTGCTGCTGCGTCGCCCGCTGACGCGCGGCCACCGCGAGTGGGACCTGGTCGCCGCCCGCTGGCGCTCCGAGCTGCTCATCGGCCCGCGCGAGGACCACCGGACCTACGCCGGCACCTACCTCTCGTACCAACGAGAAGACCAGGTCCCGGACTACCCCTACATCGGCGCCTGGTCCGGGTACCAGGTTGTACGCGACGTTGTCGCGCTCACCGCGGCAATGGGCGCGGTCCGCCGCGCCCACCTCGACAAGCGCATCCGCCAGGAAGCCGAACATCGCGTCGCGTGCCTGCGCGGCGCCTACCCGGCCCCGTGGAACTGGGGGCTGCGATGACGACCGCCCGCCAGAACGGGCCCCTGCTGCCGGCGGCCCACCAGCCCGCGGTCATGCGGTGCGGCCACTACATCGTCGAGGAGATCACCGAGCACGAGGCCCTCGCGAGTCACCTGGCCGCCGATCTGAACGCGATCGAGATCGCACTTGCCGTCAACGCCATGTCCGACCGCCAGGACGCCGAGAAGCTGACGCCCAACATGGTCCGCAGGATCCTGGACAAGCTGCGGGAACGGCTCCGGGCGAAGACCCGGGAGCAGCTGGTGGACGTGGCCTGCCGCACGAAGATCCTCCTGCCGCCGCTGATGGAGTTGACAAGGCCGCTCCCGAAGATGCCCGTGGCCCACTTCCAGCTCCGGGCCCAGGGCTACAGCAGCCAGGAGATCGCCGACTACTTCAAGGTGACGCCGAGCACGGTCACCAAGTACATGGCCGATATCCGGCACCGGGCGGGCACACATGGCAACCCGGCGGCGGTCTTCCGGCTGCACGGAGCGCCCGGTGTCCTGGACGGTTCGCCGTTCTGCCCGATCTGCGCGTCGAAGGCGGCGCCATGATCCCGCCGTACGCGGACGGCCCGTGGGGGCGCAGGTCGACGCACAGCGGCGTCCCATGCCCGACCTGCGGGTGCCGGATCGTCCTGACCCAGGACCAGCACGACGTCCTGGTGCTCACCGCTGCGGGCAGCACCCATCCCGAGATCGGACGGCGCCTGGGCTTCAGCACGGGCACGGTTCAGGGCGAGGTCAAGCGGCTCCGCAGGATCACCGGCGCCCGCAATGCGGGCCACCTCGCCGCGATCGGGGTACGGGCCGGGCTCGTCCCGGCGATCGGCCCCGCCTGCCCGCCGGGACGCCTCACCTCCGACCAGGTTCAGGTGCACGCCCTGCTTGCCGAGGGCTACGACCTGCGCGAAGTCGCCGACCTCGCTGGGCTCAGCCAGATGACGGTACGCGAGGCCAAGAACGAAGTGCGCGAACTGCTCGGCACCCGGCGCCTCCCGTCCGTGCTCACCATGCTCCTTGGCCTCGGGGAACTGTCGCGCCGCCACTGGTGCCGTCGGACAGCCTGCGTGTTCGCGCGCCAGGAGCGCGAGCTGCGCACCGGGCCGCGCGTGGAGGCCCGGGAAGCGGCCGCCCGCTGGGCTGAGGACATCGCCCTGACGGCTGGCTGGCGCGCCGAGCACCGCCGCGCGCGCCAGGAACTCGCCCAGAACATGTCCAGGATCGGCGACAGCCTGTCGGAGCTGCGCGCCGCCCGGATCGAGGCCGAGGAGGTTATGGCCATGGTGCAGCTCCTGGAGGCCGAGCACGCGGCCGCCGCCGTTCGCCGCAGCACCGACGCCCAAGCCCTGGCCCATGCCCAGGCGGCCAGGACGGCCCTCGCCGGTGTGCGGCAGGTCATGCGCAACGTCGAGGACATCAACGTGCGTTTGACGGCCCTGGGCCGACGCCAGGACGAACTCGGCCAGGAGCAGCAGCGCCTGTCCGAGGGGTTCGCGCAGCAGGCCGAGCTTGCCGCCGCCCGCGAGCAGGCCAGGGCCCAACTGCTCGCCCGCCCCCCGATCCCGCCTGAGGCGAGGCCCTGGAACTCCCGCCGGCCAGCCACCCCCTGACTGAGGACAATCAGCATGCCCACCCCGACCCGACCGAGCGCGGCCCTGGCAGACGTCATCCCCCTGCCCGTCGCCGACCTCGCCGCCCTGGACCTGACCACCCTGGCCGATCCCGAGCGCCTGGTCACCGATGCCTGGCTCACCCCCGCCATCGAGCGGGCCCTGCGCCTGGTCGACCAGGCCGACCCCCACACTCTCGCGGCCGGCTCCCATACCGCCCCCGGCCACACCATGCTCCTGATCGCCCCGCCCCAGGGCGGCCACCCGGCCTGGTATCTGCGCCTGCCTGACGGCACCACCCCTGCCGAACCCCGGCCCACCAACCAGACTGGCGCGGTTTTGCCCCTGGTCGGCGCCCTGGACCTGGCCCTCTACCGCCACCGCAGCGACGTCGACGGGCAGCGGTCGCAGTACCTGCGCACCCTGTGCCCCGGCCAGCTTTGCCTCCTCCATACCGACGCCACCACCCAACTCACCGGCGCAGCGGACAGTGTGCAGCTCATTCCCACCCACCTACCACCTATCGACCCGCACGCCGTGCCGCTGAGCTTGGACGACTACCAGGCCGCCGCCGCGACCGCCCGCTACCGCCTCACCGTCCCCCGCCCCGACGACGCCGGCCGTCCCGGCGGGCCCCGGTTGGAGGACATCCCCGGCCTGCACGCCGCCGACCTGCGACACATCCACGCCCAGGCCGGCGCCCTTCACCGCCTCGCCGCCGACCGCACCCGCCTGTCCTACCTCGTCACCACCACCGTCCTCACCCCCGACCGCTACGAGGCATCCCGCACCACCACGCTGGCCGACCGGCTCGTTCTGGCCACCGCGGACGACCGCGGCTTCGAGATCCGCCTCAACACCAACCCGCACCCCGACAACCAGCAGCTCCCACACACCCACGCTTACCCGGTCACCGCCCACATCCTGACCGGCGGCTACCTCCACACCGTCCACCACCGCACCGACGGCAAGGACAACGGCTACTTCACCTCCCGCGACCTACGTCCGGCCGTCACCACCACCGAACTCCCCGGCAGCACCTACACCCTGGCGCCCACGCTCGTGCACCAGGCTGTGGTGCTGCCCGGCACCACCACGCTGATGCTGCGCGGTCCCCACACCGCCGACGCGCACGCCGCCGCCGACCTCATCCCGCCGATCTCCACCTGGCCCGCGCCGGCCGACGGCCAGGCGCCGGTGCACGCGCGCCGGATGACCGACGCTGAGCACCGCGAGGTCTACGGGAGCCTCGCAGCCGCCGGTGTGATTGACCTTCTGCCGCCGTGCCGCTGACCACCATGGCGCCGCTTGTGACCGCCGGCCCGGGCGAGGTGGCGGCCTGCGCCCGGGCCCGGCACCTACCCGGTGAGGGCGACGGCCGCCAGCGCCGCGCAGGCCTGCACCGCCACCAGACTCCGCAGCCGAACGGGAGTGATCTGCAACTGCCGCTCACACTGCGCGGCCCGCTCGAACAGCGTCCTCTCCAGCCGTGCGCGGGCAGCCAGAACAGCGCGCCCGGGCGGCGCCTCGTCGGTGGCGCGTACTGCCATGCCGGCCGCGCGCAGCGTCAGCATGACGCGGCTGTAGTGGGCCTCAGCGAGTTCGGGCCCGGGCACGGCCGCAAGGTCGGCGGCGCGCTGACGCCAGGAGCGGACGACCGTGTCAGTGACGGCAAGGGTGTCGGCGGTCGCCCTGGCGAACACCCCGTCCGGCAGCCCAGCCTGGTCCACGAGGCGCCGTACCTCGGCGGCCTCCCTGGCCAGCACCTCGGCGAGGGCGTCGAGCACGGACGGCGGCGAGTCCGCGAACACGGTGCCGGTGTGCCAGCGGGGGACCTCCGGCAGCAGGGTCAGCGTGCCGTACCGGGCGGCGTAGTGGGTCAGGTGGGCGCCGTACGCCGGTGTGTCCTGCTCGTGGTCGCGGATCACCAGTTCCTCCACCGGCGGCATCCGGAACACCCCGGGCCCGAGGACCGGCCAGCCCACGACATCGCCCGGTGCGGCCTCGGCGACCGGCAGGCCCTGGTCGGCGGCCACGACCGCCAGCCGCCCGGCCAGACCTGGCACGTCCCGGCTCGCCACAAAGAACGGCGCACCGAACTCCGCGTTGTGCAAAGACACGGCGACGGTCGGCTCCAGCTTGTCCACCAGGGCTGCGAGCGCCTGTTGTTCCGGCAGCCCGAAATGGTGGACACCGCCCCGCCACGGAATGGGGAAGGTCCATTCCGGCTGCTCTGCCATCGCCGGGCGGTAGAAGTACCGGTGCTGAATGTGGAGGCCGAGTGGCAGGCTCGTCCACTCCGAATTCAACGCGGCGCCGTCCGGGTCCACGCACGGCAGGAAATGCCACGACACACCGTCACGCAGTTTCGCCTGCCCGGCCACCAGATCGGCCAGGAACATCACCGCCGCATATCCCACCGGTTCGTTCGGATGCGGGCCGCCGACCACCAGCACAGAGCGCCGCCCCGTCCCGACCGACAGCACCTGCAACGCCCGGCCCCCACGTGAGGTGCCGATCTGCCGCATCTGGCACAGCCCCGGCTCTCGCTCGGCCAGACGGGACAGCCGCCACGTCAGCTCCTCGACCGAGGGCACCAACTCCGCGCCCGGCACCTGCCCCGCCCACCCGGCCAGCCGCGCATCCAGCCGTGAAAGGAAACCTGCCACCGACATATCCACCCCTCTGAAAACCGGCCGGGAAATGCCGAGCCGGTATTAAATTATGCCCGGAAACTGGGCCAGAAAATCTTTTGAGCAATCCCCGGGAAAGTCTTCCCCGGGCGGTTCGCAAATGCTTCCATAGGTTCCGGCGAATCCGCCATATCCCATTCGCGAAACAGCAAGGAGAACATGATGGACACCACGGAGAGCTTCGTCCTGGCCGCCGACCCCGAGGAGGACGAGCAGGAGACCGGGCTGCGTCCCGCGGCGGACGCCGAGCTCCTGGGCCTCACCGTCTCCGGCGGGTGAGGCGCTAGCACCACCACACGGC
>NZ_JBHVFE010000535.1:0-5655 GCF_042801945.1 Kitasatospora sp. NPDC057542 | reverse complement strand
GGCTGCGGCTCGGTGACCCGGCAGCGCAGCCAGCCGGCCCGCCGGCCGGCGACCACCGAGGCGGTGTGCCCGGCGGGCACGAAGACGACCACCTCGCCC
Organism: Kitasatospora sp. NPDC057542; assembly: GCF_042801945.1. NCBI lineage: Bacteria > Bacillati > Actinomycetota > Actinomycetes > Kitasatosporales > Streptomycetaceae > Kitasatospora > Kitasatospora sp. NPDC057542. Next base: position 5,556 of record NZ_JBHVFE010000535.1, on the reverse strand, counting down.
GGCCGGTTGAGGCCACCGGTGGTGTCGCTGCCGGTCTCGCAGGCGATCCAGCGCGCGCCGTCCCACACCTCCCAGGCCAGCGGCGGTTGCCGCGGGTCGACACCGACGCCCTCCACCCGGCTGTCCAGCCGGACGATCAGGATGCAGCGCGGCACCACGGTCGGCAGGGCGAAGAGCATGGCGTCCCCGGCTGCCGGGCGCGGCTGGAAGCACGGCACGTCCGCGCCGTCGGCCAGCCTGGCCGTGCCGTCGGACTGCTCGCCGGAAGCGGAGACGGTGACCAGCCGCTCCAGCGAGCAGGGGACGATCGGCAGGTCCTCGGCGGTGGAGAAGACCACCGCGTCGTCGGTCTCGGTGCGCAGCGTGGAGACCTCGGTGCCGGCCCGAAGCAGGACCGTCTCGGGCTGCGGGGCGGAGAGCCAGAAGTCGACCTCGGCCCGGGCCGCGGCGGGCGGGAAGAGCCGGATGCCGAGCAGGTCGAGGAAGGCGGCGTAGTTCTTCTCCGGTACCCGGTTCAGCCGGTAGAGCAGCTGGTCCACGAGGTAGGCGAAGGTCTCGATCAGGGTGACGCCCGGGTCGGAGACGTTGTGGTCGGTCCACTCCGGGGCACGCTGCTGGACGTACCGCTTGGCCTCGTCGACGAGCTGCTGGAAGCGGCGGTCGTCCAGGTTCGGGGAGGGCAGTGCCATCAGCGCTCACCCCCGTCAACCGTGTCGAGGGAGTCCGCGCCCGGGTGCTCCGGGATGGTGTAGAAGGGGAAGACCAGGTTGCGGCGGTCGTTGGTGGCCCGCACGGTGTAGTGGACGTCGATGTAGAGCGTGCCCTCCTCGACGCTGTCGAAGGCGATCACCACGTCGTCGACCTCGATCCTCGGCTCCCAGCGCTCCAGCGCGATGCGCACCTCGCGGGCGATCCGCCCGGCGGTGGTGCTGTCCCCCGGGGCGAAGACGTACTCGTGGATGCCGCAGCCGAATTCGGGCCGCATGGGCCGCTCGCCGGGGGCGGTGCCGAGGATCAGCCGGATCGCCTCCGCGAGCTCCCGGTCCCGGTCCACCATGCCGATGCCGCCGGTGGCGTTCACCCGCAGCGGGAAGGCCCAGCCGCGGCCGATGAAGCTGCTCGTCATACGCCGCCCCCGATCAGGACGTTGAACGCGCCGGTGGTGATGGTCGCGCCGCAGGTCGTCTTGTCGCCCATGCGGGCCGCGGGCAGGCCGCCGATCAGCACCACTCCCCCGGTGACCGCGCCCGGGGAGGGCATGACGAGGTTGCCGGGGCCCAGAGCCAGGTGCGGGGGGACGACGCAGGCGTGCACGGTGCCGACGACGGCGGCGGGGCGGCCGCCGATCAGCACGGTCGCCACCTTGAGGGCGCCCGGCGGCGGGGTCGTGAGGGCGCCGCCGTGGTCGGTGAGGTCGCCGGTCCGGGCTGCGGGAGGCATGTGCGGTCTCCGTTTCCGATGGTGGTGTCTGCTGGTAGGTGTGACATGACGTTCCGTCAGTTGATCCGGACGAAGGCCCCCTTGAGCACCGCCTCGGCGCCGCCGTCCACGGTGACGGAGGTCGTCCCCCGGACGGTGACGGATCCGCCGCGCACGTCCACCGTTCCGGTGCCCGCGTCCAGGGTGATGCCGGAGGAGGAGAGCCGCACCGTGCTGCCGGCCGCGCCGCCGAGGCCGTGGACGGTCAGCACGATCTCGCCGCGCTGCTGGTCCAGGCTGACCTCCAGCTTCCCGTCCCCGCTCGCCAGCCGGACGCCGGACTTTCCGCCGGGCACGTCCAGCAGCTCCATCCGGTGGCCCGAACGGGACACCACGGAGCGGCGGTTGACCTTGCCGGCGGCCGCGTCGACCAGCGGCACGTCGTGCGGGGAGGGCCGGTCCACGCCGTTGTAGAGCCCGCCCAGCACGTACGGGCTGTCCAGGTCGCCCTGCTCGAAGCCGACCAGCACCTCGTCGTTGACCTCGGGGCTGACCACGCCGCCGCCCCCGGCACCGCCCCACTGCACGGTGCGCACCCAGTCGGAGACGTAGGCGTCGTCCAGCCAGGGGAACCTCAGCTTCACCCAGCCGCGTTGCCCGCCGCCCGGCTCCCGGACGTCGGTGACCACGGCGACGGCCAGGCCCGGCATCCGCGGCCCGCGCGGCGGCGCGTTGCCGCCGCTGGTCAGACCGGCCAGCGAGCGGTCGGGGGCCGCGCTGACCACCACGGTGGTGCGGTAGCCGCGGAACGGTTCGAGCAGGTGGCGCACACCGGTGGCGGTGTAGCGGCCGGAGAAGGCGGCGCCGACGTTGCCCAGGGCGACCGCGGTGCCCGCCCGCAGCCGCGGGTTGCCCTCGGCGACCACCTCCAGCTCGCCGAATCCGGCCGCCACCGAGGCGGCCAGCGACCGGGCCACCGAGGCGGTCTCCGCCTGGGTGCGGTACGGGGTGTCGGCGACGGTCAGCCGGGCCTGGCCGGGGAAGGCGGAGGTCACCGCCGAGGGGCTCATCCCCGGCTGCACGGTCCGGGAGGTCACCGCGGGCTCGGTGGCGACCAGGGCGCTCTTGGTGGTGACGTTCCAGCCGCGCGCCTCGACCGTGTCCGCTCCTCCGGCGCCGGTCAGCACGCCGCGCAGCTCCAGCAGGTTGCGGCCGTACTCCAGGACCAGCGGGTTCTGCGGCGCGGGGGTGGAGGGGGCCGGTGCGCCGGAGGCGGGCTCGGGGCGGACGAACTCCAGCTTCCCGTCGTCGTCCACCCGCACCTGGGCGCCGCTCTCCTGGGCCAGGAACTGGAGGAACTCCCAGTCCGGGACGTTCGCCTGGGAGAGCTGCTGGTGGACGACCGGGAAGGAGTCGACCTTCCCGCAGGTCAGACCCGCTCCCGCGGCGACCTCACGGACGATGTCGGCGGTCGTCATGTTCCGGAACGCCTTCACCCGGCGCCCGCGCATCAGCCGGTGGGTGACCGCGGAGGCCCGCACCACGGTGTACGAGCCCGTGGTGTCCACCTCCAGCTCCAGCGCGGTCACCTCGCCGGTGAACAGCCGTGCCCGGGTGTTCCCCTGGACGGTGACCACCGACACCCGCAGCGGAGTACCGATGGTGATCCCGGTGGCGGCGAGGAAGGTGTGGTCGGCGTCCCGGAAGGACAGCACCGCGGTGTCGGGCAGGCCGACGCTCTCCTCGATGTCGCAGGAGACCAGCTGGGTCGCCCAGATCGGCGGCAGCGGGCCCGGCGCCTCGACGACGGGATCCGCGGCGAAGGACCGGCCGCCGCGGGCCTCGGGAGTGGTCATGGCCGTCCGCCCTGGGTGAGTTCGTCGATCCCCGGCACGATCAGCTCCGCGCCGGGGACCAGCGCCAGCGGATCGTCGATGTCGTTGGCCTCCGCGATGGTGCGCCAGGCGGTGGCGTCCCCGTACGCGCGCCAGGCGAGCAGCGGCAGGCTGTCGCCGGCGATCACCCGGTGGGTGCTGCGGGCCTCCGGCGAGCCGGAGGTCGGGTTCTGGCCGGCCGGGTCGACGCTGGCCTCGTCGATGCTGAGCGAGCAGACCGCCCGCAGCGGTTTCCCGTCGACGTCGAAGAGCGAGTAGGTGACCGAGAGGCCGGTCAGCACCCCGTTGAACGACGTGGTCTTCAGGGTGCCCCAGTCCAGCCGGATCCACGGGCTGGCCGGCGTCTTGCGCGCCAGGCTGGTCGGGGTGGGTACGCAGGCCGTCATCAGTTGCTCCACCGCCCGCTCCACCGAGTTGTCGTGGGTCGCGGTGGAGTCCAGGAACACGTCGAGGGAGAGCGAGCGCGGACCGCTGCCGACGAACTCGGGCAGCGCGGACTCGCCCGCCATCCGGGACGGGGTGCGCCGCCACTCGGTGGTCTTGCGCAGTACCAGGGTCGCCGGGTTGAACTGGAGCCGGAGCTGCGCGAGCGTGCCGCCGGGCTGGGCGCCGACCGTGGACGGTGGCTCCATGATGGTCAGTTGGGCCCGGGTGACGCTCGCGGGGACCGCTGGGGACATCCTGGTGCTCCTTCCGTGGGCCGGGCGGCGGGGGGCTGGGGGTGCGGGGTGGGGTCAGGACGGGCGCAGGCCGGCGTGGGCGATCTCCAGGGTTTCCATCGCGGCCTGGGAGTTGGCCGGGTCGAACGACGGGCCCTCCCAGCGCACCGGAACGATCCCGAGCACCTGCCAGCCGACGATCCGGCTCAGGTCCGGCCGCAGCGCCACGATCTCGCCGTCCTTCGGCTCGACCTTCCGGACGATCTCGGCGAGCCAGCGGGCGATCTTGGTGGTGTCCGCGGTGACCGCCCGGGTCAGCGTGATGTTCGACCAGGTGATGCGGCCCGGCAACTGCCAGGCGAAGCCGTTGTTGCCGCCCTCCGCGTACTGCTCGATCTCGACCTGGGCGCCGAGCCCCGAGCAGGTGGTGAACTCGCCCAGGTCGTTGCCGCCGATGGTCAGGCTGAAGAACACACTGGACGCGAAGATGTTGTCGGTCATCGGTTCCGCTCCCTGCTTCCGGTCACGTCGCTGCGGCCTCCTGCCGGCCGTCCGCCTGGTCCACGCTCTGGTTCGCGTGCTGATCCGCGTTCCGGTCCACGCTCAGCGGCGCATGTCGTACGGTTTGCCACTGCGCTCCCGGCCCCTGCGCAGTTCGGTGCGCAGCAGCCGGCCGACCGGTTCGACCAGCCGCCGGGCCAGTTCGTCGAGGTCGGCGGGGTCCGCGGGCGGCTCGGCGGGCGGTCCGCCGGGGGCGCTCCCGGGGGCCTTCGCAGGGGGTTCTACGGCACGCTGCACCGTGGTGGGGGTGCGTGCGGGCACGGCGGTCAGCGGAATCCCGGTCAGGCCGTTCTGCTCGGCCACCCGCTGCAGCACGCGTGCCGTGCCGGGCGCGGACGGCGAGGTCGGTGCCTGTGGTGCGGGCGGTGCGGACCGTACGGCGGGGGCGTTCGTGGCGTGCCCGGTCGGCAGGGACCATGACACGACGGGCGCCGGCGCGGTGGCGGGCTGCGGGCCCGCCGACCAGCCCGTGCCCGACGGAGACGCGAGGACGGGCGGCTGCGCCGGCGCCGGCTGCGGAGGCCGGGACGTGGCCGGAAGGCGCTGGATCGGCGGGGCCGTCACCGGCCTGAGCCGGACGACCGGCGGGTGCGGGGCGCTCGCCGGGCCGGACGGCGAACCGGGGGCGCCGGGGCTCGGACGCCCTGCGGACGTCGTCGGCATGGCGGCACGCCGCGGGGCCGGGCGGCCCGCGCTCGTGGCGCCGGGCTGCGGTTGCGGTTGCGGTTGCGGTTGCGGCTGCGGCTGCGGCTGCGGCTGCGGCTGTCCTGCCCACGGACGTGCCGGGACGCTCACGTCCGGTACTGCGGCACGGGGTCGACCGGGCAGGACGCGTGGCGGGGCCGCGGGTGCGACAGCGACCGCCGTGGCGGTGGGCGCCGCCGGACCTCCGTGGGCCGTCGGGTGACCGGCCGCCGTCCGGCCGGCCGCCGGCTCCGACGAACGCCGGGAGAACGCACGTTGCACAGCGGCCACCACTCCGCGCGGCGCAGTCGCACCCGGGGGGCGGAGCCGTACCGGAC
>NZ_JBHVFE010000534.1:0-5680 GCF_042801945.1 Kitasatospora sp. NPDC057542 | reverse complement strand
GGTCGGGCGCGTCGGGCGGTCGGGCGGTCGGGCGGCATCGGGCGCGGCTCGGCGGCCCGGGTCAGCCCGCGGCCGGAGCCCGCGGCCCGAGGCGGACGGGCAGCGCGGCGAGGTGCCAGGCGGCCGGGTTCGGGCCGCGCTCGACGGCCTCCGGGCCGACCGCGAGGGCCAGCTGCGGGTACGTCCGCAGCAGCGTGCCGAAGGCGACCACCGCCTCCTGGTGCGCCAGCGCCGCGCCCAGGCAGCGGTGGGTGCCGTAGCCGAAGCCCAGGTGCGCCTCGTGGTGCCCGGCGCCGTCGGGCGCGGCGGCCCGGCAGACGTCCAGGCGCTCCGGATCTGCGTAGGCCCGCGGGTCGTGGTTGGCCCCGGCGAGGATCGGCATCACCGCCTCGCCCTTGCGGATCGGGGTGCCGGCCAGGGTGAGGTCCTCCGTCGCGTAGCGCGGCACCCCGCCGATGGTCGGACCGCACCAGCGCATCAGCTCGTCGACGGCTGCGGGCAGCAGGCCCGGATCCGCCCGGACCAGCGCCAGCTGTTCGGGGTGGGCGAGCAGCGCGGCCGTGCCGTTGCCGATCAGGGTGGCGGTGGTCTCGTGGCCGGCCACGATCAGGTTGAGGATCAGCGAGACGGACTCCACCGGGGCCAGGGTGTCGCCCTCCGCGGCGGCCAGCCGGGAGAGCAGGCCCTCGGCCGGTTCGGCCCTGCGGCGCTCGACCAGCTCCCGGGCGGCGGCCACCATGGCGCGCAGCGCCTCGTCCAGGCCGGGCCCGGCGCCCCGGCCGAGGTAGGAGCTCCACTGGCGCCACTGCGGGCGGTCGGACTCGGGGATGCCGAGCAGTTCGCAGATCACCGTGACGGGCAGCGGGTAGGCGAAGTTCGCGACCAGGTCGACCACGCCGTCCGGGCCGGCGTGCTCGGGCAGCGCCCGGGCGTACTCCTCGGCGAGCCGTTCGATCCGGGGCCGCAGCCGCTCCACCGCGCCGGCCGTGAAGGCGGGGTGCACCAGAGCGCGCATCCGGCGGTGCCGGGCGCCGTCCGCGCCGAAGATCCCGGCGCGCAGGTACTTCGCACACTCGGGCGGCATGCCGCGGGCGCGCCAGACCTGCTCGGTGCGGTGCGCGGGGAGCGCTGCAGCGGCCTCGTCCGCCGTGCCGGTCGCGTCGGCGAGGGAGGCGGGGACGGCGAGGCCGCCCGGGGCGGCGGGGCTCTCGGCGGTGTCGAGGCCGTCGGCGGTGACGGGGCCGTTCACGGCGTTCACGTCGTTGACGAAACGCGGGTCGGACAGCACCGTACGCACGTCCTGGTAGCGGACGGCGATCCAGAACGGCTCCACGCCGGGGATGGTGGCGCGGGCGAGCGGGGCGCGCTCGCGCAGCTCGGCGAAGGCGGTGAAGGGGTCGCGGATCAGGTGGTCGGCACGCAGGTCGACGGTCTCGACCGGTTCGGCGGTGGTCACGGCTGCCTCCTCAGGAGTCGCGAGGTCCGACTGATCACGGATCGTGACGGAGACGGGTGGCGCGAGCCCCGGTTTCCGGGCCGGATTCACTCGATCGAGCACAGAGGATCGTTTCCCCCGGTCGGCGGATGATCGTTTCCTCCGGTTCCTCGGAAGCCGGACCTCCGGGACCAGGACCGGCCCGCCCGAAGCCCGGGTCCGGGTGCGTGGCATGCTCGGGGCCATGACCACCGCGCCCCTGCCGCCCGTCGCCGCCGTCCGCAACCCGATCGGCGCCCACGTCCCGGTGGCCGGCCGCGGGCTGGCCGGCACCGGCCTGGCGTACGCGGGCCGGGTCGGCGCGGAGACGGTGCAGGTGTTCGTGGCCAACCCGCGCGGCTGGGCCACTCCCCCGGGCAACCCCGCCCAGGACGAGGAGTTCCGCGCCGCCTGCGCCGACCAGGGCATCCCGGCCTGGGTGCACGCCCCATACCTGATCAACTTCGGCTCGGACAACCCGGCCACCCGCGAGCGCTCGGCCGACTCGCTGCGGCACTCGCTGCGCCGCGGCCACGCCATCGGCGCGCTCGGCGTCGTCCTGCACACCGGCTCGGCGGTCGGCGCCGCGCCCGGCGGCGGCTCGCGCCGGGCCGAGGCGATGGCGCAGGTCCGGGCGGACGTCCGGCCGCTGCTGGAGGAGCTGGACGGGCTGGGTGACGACGCGCCGTGGCTGCTGCTGGAACCGACGGCGGGCCAGGGCAGCTCGCTCTGCTCGCGGCTGGAGGAGCTGGCCGAGTACGTCGAGGCGCTGGACCATCACCCGAAGGTGGGAGTTTGTCTGGACACCTGCCACGCCTTCGCAGCCGGGCACGACCTGGCGGAGCCGGGCGGGGTGACGGCCGCGTTGGACGCCCTGGCCGCCGCGGCCGGCCCGGGCCGGCTGCGGCTGATCCACGCCAACGACTCCGAGGACGTCGTCGGAGCCCGCAAGGACCGGCACGCCAACATCGGCGCCGGGATGATCGGCGCCGAGCCGTTCCGCGAGCTGTTCGAGCACCCGGAGACGGTCGGGGTGCCCCTGGTGGTGGAGACCCCGGACCGCAAGCACGGCGGGGACGGCACCGGGCACGCGATGGACATCGCGGTGCTGAAGGAACTGCGGGACCGGGCGACGGTCCGGGCCCGGGGAGGCGGGCGGCGCCCGGAGGCGGCGCGGGAGCCGTCCGGCGCGGGACAGCCGTGAGCCCGGGGCCGACGGACGGCCTCCGGGCTCGGGGCGCCGAGGGGATCAGCAGCCGCAGTCGCTCTCGCCGTGCTCGGCGAAGTTGAGCCAGGTGGCGTGCGGGCCGAACAGGCCGACGCCCGCGGAACCGGACTCCAGCTTCAGCTCCTCCGACTGCGTCGGAGCGAAGCCCCCCGCCATGGCCGAGGTCGGGACCGCCACCACGGCACCGGCCACGGCGACGATCACGGCGAGCTTGCGGATCTTCCCACGAAGCGACATCTGATGTCCTTTTGGTTCGTCTCTGGTCCTCAACCCGCACCTCGACCGGCCGGTTCGGCCGCCCGACGGGCCGGGCGGCGCCCCACCGGGGAGGCGCCGCGCCCACGTTTGCACACGAACGCGCCCCTTCGGGCGCGCGCCGCAACCGGGCTGAGGCGTTCGGGTGAAGCAACTCCCCCGGCCGGACGAACCTGGGCGCACATCCGTGAATCCGGTCGAACAGCCGGGCGGGGGGCGCCGGACGAGTGCCCGTCCGAGCGCCCCGTGACCGCAAGACTTCCGGTGATGAACCGGGCGAACTGAACAAATCCCGTCGATTTGGCGCAGGGTACCGCCCGGTCCGAGCATGAACGGTGGCTCCAGCGTGCCCCACCGAACGCGCGCAGGAGCAGGAGCAGCACCACGAAAGGCGCACCACCCTCATGCAGACCAGTCCCGCCGCACCCCGGCAGGCGGCCCGACCGAGCGGCCCGGAGACCCCGGCGCCGGTCGGCTCCCCGCCCGCCGGCTCCGCACCGGTCGGCCTCACGCCGCAGAAGACCGGCCGCCGCTTCGGGCTGGTGACCGCCACCGCCCTGGTGATGGGCAACATCATCGGCGGCGGCATCTTCATGATCCCGGCCGCCGTGGCCCCGTTCGGGACGGTCAGCCTGGTCGCCTTCGCGGTGCTCACCGTGGGCGCGATCGCGCTGGCGCTGGTCTTCGGGCAGCTGGCCCGCCGCAGCCCGCGCACCGGCGGGCCGTACGTCTACGCCCGCGAGGCCTTCGGGGACTTCGCCGGATTCCTGTCGGCCTGGTCGTACTGGATCACCACCTGGGTCAGCAACGCCGCCCTCGCCGTGGCCGCCGTCGGGTACCTGGACGTGCTGCTGCCGCTCCACCACTCCATCCCGCTGGAGATCACCGCCGCACTGGCCTTCCAGTGGCTGCCCGCGCTGGCCAACCTGGCCGGCACCCGCTACATCGGGGCGGTCCAACTCGTCTCCACCGTACTGAAGTTCATCCCGCTGCTGCTGGTCTCGGTGGGCGGCCTGTTCTTCTTCGACCCGAAGAACCTCGGGCCCTTCGACGCCAACGGCCAGGGCTGGGCGGGCGGCATGAGCGCCGCCGCGGCGATCCTGCTGTTCAGCTACCTGGGCGTGGAGTCGGCCGCGATGAGCGCCGGCAAGGTCCGCGACCCGGAGCGCAACGTCGGCCGGGCCAGCGTGCTCGGCACCACCGGTGCGGCGGTGGTCTACCTGCTCGGCACGATCGCGGTGTTCGGCACCGTGGCGCACCAGCAGCTCGTCCACTCCACCGCGCCGTTCTCGGACGCCGTGGACGCCATGTTCGGCGGCACCTGGGGCGGCACGGTGATCGCCGTCGCCGCGCTGGTCTCGATGACCGGCGCCCTCAACGGCTGGACCCTGCTCTCCGCCCAGGCCCCGTACGCGGCCGCCAGGGACGGCCTGTTCCCGGCGGCCTTCGGCAAGGAGCGGCGCGGGGTGCCGATCTTCGGCGTGCTGGTCAGCGTGGCGCTGGCCTCGGCGCTGACCGTGCTCAACTTCGCCAGCGGGGCGAAGGGCGCCTTCGACATGCTGGTGCTGGTCACCACCTTCACCGCCACCGTGCCGTACCTGCTCTCCACCGCCGCCCAGCTGTACTGGCTGGTGCGCGGGGCCGGCGAGAAGGTCGACCGCGGGCGGCTGGTGCGCGACGCCGTCCTCGGCCTGGGCGCCTTCGGCTTCTCGCTCTGGCTGCTCGCCGGGGCCGGCTACGCCGCCGTCTACCAGGGGGTCCTGTTCCTGTTCGCGGGCATCCTGGTCTACGTCTGGATGGCGGGCCGCCGCCGCGACTGAATCCCCGGCGGCAGCCGGACGTCCGGGGGCCGTCTTGTGAATCCCCGCAAATCGCCGTGAATCTCGCGAACCACCGTGACGTGCGCCGGACTTGTCCGGTGCACGTCCGATGTGCACGAGGATTTCACTTCCCGGATCTACCCGCGTAGGTGACCGGGTCGCCACACTGGCGCACGCAATTCAGCAGTTCATCCGATCTGATGATGGAGCGTCCGCCATGGCCCCCTCCGCACCCGCGCGCCGATTCCTGTCCTGCATACCGGCCGCCGCCGCCCTCGCCGCCGTGACCCTGGTCACGGCCGGCACCCCTGCCCAGGCCGCCCTGCCGACCCCGATCTCCGCAGCCACCGCCCGCAGCTACCTCGCCGCGATGCCCGCCACCGCGGAGACCCACGGCGACACCTACGACCGCACGCTGTTCCCGACCTGGATCACCATCAGCGGCACCTGCGACACCCGCGAGTGGATCGTCAAGCGGGACGGCAGCAACGTCGCCACCGACACCTCCTGCAAGGCCACCAGCGGCAACTGGTCCTCGCCCTACGACGGCGCGACCACCACCAACGCCTCCTCCTTCGACGTCGACCACCTGGTGCCGCTCTCCGAGGCCTGGGCCTCCGGCGCCTGGGCCTGGACCACCTCCCAGCGCCAGGCCTTCGCCAACGACGTCACCCGCCCCCAGCTGCTGCTGGTCTCCGCGAGCAGCAACCGCTCCAAGGGCGACCGCGACCCGGCCGAGTGGCTCCCCCAGGCCTCCTACCGCTGCACCTACGCCCGCGCCTGGGTGCAGGTGAAGCAGTACTACGGCCTGAGCGTGGACAGCACCGAGAAGAGCGCACTCACCGGCATCCTCGACAACTGCTGAACCCGGCAGCCCCTGCGGCCCGGCGCTCACCCCGCGCC
>NZ_JBHVFE010000533.1:0-5710 GCF_042801945.1 Kitasatospora sp. NPDC057542 | reverse complement strand
GGACCGACGGGCACCCGCGGCCGCCGACTGGCGGTTACTTCTCGGCCTCGACCGGGCCGTCCACCCAGTCGTGCGACTGGGTGCTGAGGAAGCTGCTCGCCAGGGCCGACGGTGCGGTGTCGCTCTCAAGCCCCTGGAGGGCCAGGATCTCCGACATCAGTGCGTCCTCTCCTCGTTGGTCACCGGCGCCTCGAAGCGCAGGTGCGCGGCGCCGCTCCAGTGGCTGGGCGGCAGCTCGACGGTGGGCGGGTAGGTCGCCGCGCCCGTCTCGGTGTCGAGCCCCTGGAGGGCCAGGATCTTCGACATCAGCGCGCCGTCTCGTCCGAGACGGGCGCGTCGAAGCGCATGTGCAGGGCGCTGCTCGTGTGGCTGGGCGGGAGGATGGTGCTGGTGTAGGCCGACGTGCCGGTCTCGGTCTCCAGCCCCTGGAGCGCGAGGATCTGCGTCATGGTCCGTTCCTTTCGGTGATGTGGTCCCGGCCACCGGGTGGTGACCGTCGTGCTCCCCCGGCACGGGGCCGGGGGAAGTCCGTGATGCCGGGCAGCGTCGTGCGGTGCCGGGCGTCGATGGCGGGTGTCAGGGCCGGGCGAGGTCGGTGATGCCGGGCAGCGGCACCGGGCCGAGCACCGCCTCGTGCAGTGCGGTCAGGACCCCGGCCGCGCCGGTGGCCAGGTCCGCCGAGAGCCGCATCGAGCGGCGGCCCGGGAAGGCCAGGTGGCCGCGATGGTCCATCACGTGCCACTCCAGCAGCCGCAGGTGGCGGTCGGCCTCCGCCCGGTGCCCGGTCCTGAGCTGGTGCAGCAGCAGCCCGGCCCGGCCCTCGAACAGGCCCGACGCGGCGACCAGCTCCGGGCGGCAGGCGCGCTCGGCGGCCGTCAGCGCCTCGGCGAACCGGGCGGGCAGCCGGTCGGCGCCGGTGCGCCGGGCCAACTCGGCGATCACGCCCGCGGTGCCCACTCCACCCGCGGCCAGGTACGGGAGCTTGCGCCGGTAGCGGTCCTCGACCAGGAAGAGCATCCCGTCGGTGATGTCCGCCTCGTCCAGCTCCCGGCCCAGCGCCGCCTCGGCCGCCGTCAGCCAGACCGGCTCGCCGGTCTGCCCGTGCAGCCGCAGGAACAGCGAGGCCTGCCCGCTCCAGCCGTCCAGCAGGCCGCGCAGCAGCGGCGCTCGCTCCTCCCGGGCCAGCTCCTGCCCGAGGGCCAGGGCCCGGTCGGCGAGGCGGTCCTGGCCGAGTGCGCCGGCCAGGTCGAGCAGGCCCAGCGCGATGCCCGCCCGTCCGGAACCCAGCCCCGGATCGAGCGGCGGCTCGGCGTCGAGCAGCCGATCGACGAGTGCGCCGGCCGCCTCCGGCGCACCGAGGCGGGCCAGTGCCCAGGCGATGCCGGTCAGCCCGTCGTACAGCCCGGACGGCAGGTCGGGCTCCGCGTTCGCCCGGGCCACCAGCCAGTCGGTGTGCTCGGCCGGGGCGGGCCGGCCGCAGGCCCACAGCGCGTACAGCACGCCGGCCGTACCGTGGGCGAGCCCCAGGCCGTTGTGGACCGGACCGAACTGCTCGACGTCGCCCGGGAAGAGGCGGTCGGTCCGCTCCGGCGTGGCCGTCGCCAGGATGCCCGCGGCCAGCGAGTCCAGCACAGGGCGCCAGGCCTCGGTGTCCGCCGACGGGGCCTGCGGCCAGGCCGGCCGCGACGGCCCGGGGCCGCCGTCCGCGGCGTCCGGCCGGCGCTCGGTGGCGCCCCGCGGCAGCCGCCCACCGGCCGCCCGGTGCAGCTCCTCGGCGACCTCGGCCCCGAAGCCGGGGTCCACGGGGTAGCGCGCGGAGATCTCCCGGCCGGCCAGTTCGGCCTTGCCGGAGTCCAGTGCGAGCAGGTTGTTCACCGGCAGGAAGAGGTAGAGCCGCAGCGCGGCCAGGGCGTACGCGTCCACCGCCGTGCCGCGCCGGGCCGTGGGGGAGACGAAGCCCGGCGCGCCCAGCGGGGGCGCGGTGGCGTCGTCGGCCGGGAAGGTGATCTCGAAGTCGACCAGGGCGCAGCGCCCGTCCGGCCGGATCAGCACGTTGTTGGGGTGGAGGTCGGCGAAGACCAGCCCGCGCTCGTGGAGCGCCGCCAGCATGGCGGTGACCTGGTCGATCACGTCGAGCGCCCAGCTGGTGTACTCGGCCAGCTCGGCCTCGTCCGGGTCGGGGTGGGCGAGCGGGCAGGTGCGGGTGAAGACCTCCTCCAGCCGCTCGCCCTCGATGTACTCCTCGACCAGGTAGTGGTGCTCCCAGACCTGCCGGTGTTCGTACAGCGCGGGCACGAAGTCCAGCCCGGCCAGGGCCTCCAGCACCCGGCGCTCGCTCAGCAGCCGCTCCACCGCGTCCCGGCCGGCGTAGTCGAGGCCGGCGTGCGGGCGGGCCTCGCGCAGCACCACCTCGCGGCCGTTGCGCTGGTCGGTGGCCCGGTAGACGCCGCCGCCGTTGGAGAAGTGCAGCGCCTTGGTGACCTCGAACGGGAACTCGGTCGTGCTCTCGGCCTCCCGCTCGGCGTCGGCGGCCAGTTGGGCCGCGACGACCTCCGGCACCGGCGCCCAGTCCGGCACCGCGAAGACCGTGCCCCGGACGTCCGGCACCGGCTCGCCGTCCGGCCCGTTCATGGCCGGCACCCGCTGGCCCTTTTCGTCGGTGCAGTAGCGCTGGACGTACGAGCCGTAGCGCAGGTAGAGCGGCCCCTCCCGGTAGCGCAGGTCGCTCAGTACGTACGGGCCGGGGACGCCCTTGAGCAGGGTGGACAGCTCGTCGAGCACCTGCGCCAGCCGGGCGTCGTCCTCCGGGTAGAGCGTGATCAGCTTGCCGCTGGAGCGGCGGTCGGCGTACTTGCCGTTCGCCATCTGCACGGTGGCCCGGCCGCGCAGGAATTTCCAGGTCAGCTCGTGCTCCAGGCAGTACGCCAGGACCTGGTCGATCACCCGCTCGGCCTCGTCCGGGGTGGCCGAGACGTGCACCTTCCAGCCCTGCTCGGGCAGCTGCGCGTGGGGCGGTCGCACGTGCACCCAGGGGCCGTGCTCGCCCCGCAGCCAGCCCGGCGGCAGCGGGGCGGAGGCGGCGGCGAACCGGTCGTCCGGGTGCTCGGCGCGGGCGGGTTCGTCGTAGAACAGCGGGTCGGCGAGGCAGTGGCGCTCGTAGCGGTCATCCACGGTGCCCGCCTCAGCCCGCGGTCCGCGGCCGGTACGTGTCCGCGCCGGTCCCGGTGGCCGCCCGGCTGTCGGATGTCGTCGTCAAGGGAGCCCCCCGGGTGCAGTGGATCCCGCCGGTTGCGGGCTGCTTCCGACCTTGCCAGCCGGTGTGCGCAGGGTCGACGGGTCGGATCCGCCACCTTCCTGCCAGGGGCTCCCGACGGTCGGGGTGGACCGCGTCGGCGGTCCGGTCAGCGCCGGGGGCGGGCGGCCGCGGCCGCGACCGGGGCACGGTCGAGGGCGGGCAGCGGTGCGGCGGGCTGCTCCGCGGGGCGTTCGGCGGGCCGTTCGGGGGTGAGGTAGCGGCTGCGGACCGCGGCGACGATCTCGGCGCTCGCCTGCCCGGTGCCGTAGGGCGAGGGGAGGTGCGCCAGCCGTTCGGTGGCGGCCTCGTCGGCGAGCAGGTCCCGCAGGGCGCGGCCGAGTTCGTGGCCGGGGCGGGCGAGCCGGGCGAAGCCGGCCCGGACGGCCTCGGGGCGCTCGGTGGAGTTGCGCACCACGACGAGCGGGCGCTTGAGCACCGTGCACTCCTCCTGGACCCCGCCGGAGTCCGACACCAGCAGGCGGCAGTGGCGGGCCAGGGCGAGGAAACCGGCGTGGTCCAGCGGCTCGATCCGGCGCAGCCGCGCGATCGGGCCGCGCAGGCCGGACGCCTCGACGGCGGCCCTGGTCCGGGGGTGCAGCGGCAGCAGCACCGGCAGGTCGAGGGCGGCGAGCTGGTCGAGGATCTGGGCGAGCCGCGCGGCGTCGTCGGTGTTCTCGGGGCGGTGGATGGTGGCGAGGACGTAGCTGCCGGGGGTGACGGCGTGTTCGGCCACGATGCGGTGGGCCTCGGCCTCGCCGGGCAGGGTCTCCAGGGTCGCCTCGACGACGGTGTTGCCGGTGATCACGACCCGCTCCGGTTCGATCCCCTCGCGCAGCAGGTGCGCCGCCGCGGTCGTGGTGGGTGCGCTGTCCACGGCCTCCCCGGCGTACGCCGCGCTGCCCGCCCCCGTGGCCGACGCCTACGTCGTCTCCACGCAGGCGCTGGGCGGGGTGGTCGCCGTCGCGCCCTCGCCCGAGTCGGCCTACCCGTCCGGCGGCACCCGGACCCTGGTGGGCCTCGACGTCGGGCCGGTCGCCACCACCTCCGTGCTCACCGCGACCACCGCCGGGAACCCCGTCGACGGCACCGCGTCGGCCTCCGCGACGGTCGACAAGCTCGGGCTCGACCTCGGCGTCGCCTCGGTCGCCCTGACCGGCGTCAACTCGACCTGCAACGCCACCCCCACCGGGGCCACCGGCAGTGGCCTGATCGCGGGCGGGACGGTCACCGTCGGCCTTCTCCCGGTCAGCCTCCAGGCCAACGCCCCGGCCGACACCAGGGTCGACGTCCCCCTCGTCGGCTCGATCGTCCTCAACGAGCAGACCACCGATGCCGACGGCGTGCTGACCGTCAACGCCGTCCACATCACCCTGCTGCCGTCGTTGAACGGCGCCAACCTGGTCATCGGCCACGCGCAGTGCGGCGGGGCCGAGCCCGCGGCCGCGGTCCCGATGATCAACCCGTCGGTCGCGGGGACGGGTGGTGGGGCGGTGCTCGCCGGCATCCTGGCCACCGTCCACGTCCGTTGCCGCAACGCCAGGTCGGCCGCGTCGACCGTCTGACGGGAGGGAGGACGGCCGGCCCGGGAGCGCGAGCCGGCCGCCCTCCGCCCGCCGCCCTCCGCCCGCCGCCCGCCGCCGTCAACCCGACTGCCGGCGCCTCGCTCTGACGTGTGAGGCGCGGCCTGTGGGTGACGGTGAGTGGGCGACAGGCCCCGAGTCACCGCCACCGTGCCGCCCCGGCCCGCCCGGGGCGGCCCCTGCGTACCCGTCACCGCGGGGTGCCTGCGGTCGGATCCGTCGGACCCGTCGGATCGCTCGCCTACCCTTCGAACGGACCGGCCGTACCGGCCGTGGCCGCTCTAGGAGGAGTCCTGTGTCGTCCTGCGACCCCCAACACGCTCCCGTCGGTGACGTGAGCGCAGCGCTCATGGTGATCGACTCCCGGCTCAAGGCCGTCTACGACGGAAAGTCCGGGACGGACCCCGAGCACCAGCGGATGGTCGACCAGCTCACCGCGTCCTTCGGCCCCGAGGAGGCCGAGGCGCTGGTGGAAGGCGCCTGCACGCTCGTGTACATCTACATGAACTGGCTGCGATCGGCCTTCGAGCAGCACGAGGAGGACGTGGTCGAGCACGCGGTCCCCAACCTGGTGGCCACCATGCGGATGATGCCGAGGACCTTCCCTCCCGAGGTCATCCCCACCATGGCCGGCCTGCTCATCGCCGCCGGCACCGGCCTGAGCCCCAACCTGTGGCGCGCCCAGTACGGACCCTGGACGAAGGAGGAGATGAACCCCCTGGAGGCCACGGCGGTCCTGCTCGCGGAGTACATCAACCGGATCTCCGGCAACGGCAACGACTTCGCCACCAAGCTGGTCACCGACGTGCTGTCCGAGGCGGACCGGGACTGAGGC
>NZ_JBHVFE010000532.1:0-5732 GCF_042801945.1 Kitasatospora sp. NPDC057542 | reverse complement strand
GTCCTACTTGCTCAGACCGGCCTTGACGGAGCAGACCGGCCAGGCGCCGGGGCCCTGGGCGGCGAGGACCTTCTCGCCGACGGCGATCTGCTGCGCCTTGGTGACCTGGTGGGCCTGCGGGGCGTAGGCGGTGCCACCGAACGCGGCCCAGGTGCTGGAGGTGAACTGGAGGCCGCCGTAGAAGCCGTTGCCGGAGTTGACGGCCCAGTTGCCGGTCGCCTCGCAGGCGGCGACCTTGTCCCAGACCGAAGCCGGCGCGGCGGAGGCACCGGTGGCCGTGACGAGGCCGGCCACCGGCAGGGCGGTGATCGCCCCGGCCATCAGAGCCATCCGGACGCGGTTGCGGCGCTTCGGGGTGGCAGTGGCGGTGGCAGCGGCAGTCTCGTTACGGAAGGTCATGGGGGTTCCTTTCGGAGGGGTCTGCGAGCGCGCGGAACCAGGCCCTCGGAAGGCCGTCGGTTTCGGGGACAAGCCACTCGCGTGGTTCTGCACCGTCCTGCTCGGGGGCAGTCGGGGCCCGGCCGGAGCGGATCGCTCGGTGCAACGAGTTCGAAGTTACGGGTGTGGTCGTGGCGGTTACAAGGATTCGAAGGTTTAGGCACGTCAGAGGGCCGTTACCGGGCGTAAGGATCAAGGAGATGCGGCGATTTCGAGCGATTTGCCCCCATTTTCCAAGATCAAAACGGCCCCGGAAGTGGCCCGCGCCACGCCGAACCCGCTCCCGAACCGCTGTGAGGCCGCCCACACGGTCGACAGCGCGTGACGGAACCCCGGTCGCCGGTGCCGATTCCGCCGCCCCGGCCGCCGGCCCGGGTGGCCCGCGCCACATCCCTCACCCGGAGTGCCCCCTGCCCCCACTCCCGGTGGCGGGCATAGCCTCGGCCCCATGAGCAACGACAGCGATGCAGCGGACACGGCGGACGCGGGAGAGGCGGCCGCCGGTACGGGTGGGGCGGCGGCCGCCGGTAGAGAAGGGACTGCCGAGGCGGGGGTGCCGATCGGTGCCGAGGAGCACGAGGCCGCGGCCGCGCCCACGGGCTTCGAGCTGGGCACCGACGGCCCCAAGGTGGTCCTGGCCGGTCTGGACGGCTCCGACTCCTCCTGGCGCGCCACCGCCTACGCCGCCGGACTGGCCCGCCGGCAGGGCGCCGTCCTCGCGGTGGCGTACATCCAGCCGATCCTCGGCGCCGCGACCGCCCTGGCCGGGGCCGCGGTGGAGGAGACCACCCAGGAGATCGCCGAGGAACTGCTGACCGCGCTGCGCGAGGCCGAGCAGCGGGTGCGTGAGGTGTGGAAGGTGGAGTGGCGCTTCCTGACCATGCGCGGCGACCCGTACACCGGCCTCGCCAAGCTCGCGGACGAGCTGCGGGCCGACGCCGTGGTGGTCGGCGTCTCCGAACAGGCCGGGCACAAGGTGATCGGTTCGGTGGCGGTCCGGCTGGTGAAGGCCGGCCGCTGGCCGGTCACCGTCGTCCCGTAGCCCGCGGCCGGGCGGCCGCCCGAAAGGGGCCGGGGCGGCGGCCGGTAGGGTGCGTGACCATGACGGACACGCGGGGCACGCACCCCTCCGAGCCCGCCCACCCGACCGGCAACGACCTGCACCTCGACCTCCCCGCCGGCGGCGGACGCCGCGCCGCACTGATGGCGGCCCTGCGCGAGGCGATCCGCAGCGGCAGACTGGCCCCCGGCACCCGGCTGCCGCCCTACCGCGCCCTCGCCGCCGACCTCGGCCTGGCCCGCAACACCGCCGCCGAGGCCTACGCCGAACTCGTCGCCGAGGGCTGGCTGACCGCCCGTCAGGGCTCCGGCACCACCGTCGCCGAACGTGCCGAACCCGTCCCGCGCGCCCGGGCCCGCAGGCCCTCCCGCCGCCCCGGTCCCGGCCACGACCTGCGCCAGGGCCAGCCCGATGCCGCCTCCTTCCCGCGCAGCGCCTGGCTCGCCGCCGCCCGCCGGGCGCTCGTCGCCGCCCCCAACGAGGCCTTCGGGCCCGGCGATCCCCAGGGCCGGCGCGAACTGCGCACCGTCCTCGCCGACTACCTCGCGCGCGCCCGGGGGGTGCGCACCGACCCCGACCGGATCGTGGTCTGCTCCGGCTTCGCCCACGCGCTGCGGTTGCTCTTCGACGGCGCCACGCCCGTCCTGCCGCCCGCCGAGCACGGCCCGCTGGCCGTCGAGGCGTACGGGCTGGGCTTCCACCGTGGGCTGCTGGCCGCCGCGGGCGTCACCACCGTCCCGCTGCCGATCGACGAACGGGGCGCCCGGACCGGCGAGTTGGCGCAGCGCCCGGACGTCCGGACGGCCCTGCTCACCCCCGCCCACCAGTTCCCCACCGGGGGCCCGCTGCATCCGGGCCGCCGCGCCGCCGTGGTCGACTGGGCACGCGGGCGCGGCGGGCTGGTCCTGGAGGACGACTACGACGGGGAGTTCCGCTACGACCGCCAGCCGGTCGGCGCCGTCCAGGGGCTCGATCCCGAACGGGTGGTCTACCTCGGCAGCACCAGCAAGAGCCTGACCCCCGCGCTGCGGCTCGGCTGGATGGTGCTGCCCGACCACCTGGTGGACCGGGCGCTCGCCGCCAAGGGCGAACGCGAGGGCTGGGCCAGCGCCCTGGACCAGCTGACCCTCGCCGAGTTCATCGACTCCGGCGGCTACGACCGGCACGTGCGCCGGATGCGCCGCCGCTACCGGGACCGCCGCGACCAGCTGGTGGCCGCGCTCGCCGCCCGCGCCCCGCACGTCGAGGTGTCCGGCATCGCGGCCGGGCTGCACGCGGTGCTGCGCCTGGAGCCGGGCACCGAGCGCTCGGTGCTCAAGGCCGCCGCGTACCGGGGCCTGGCCGTCGACGGACTCGCCGACTACCGGCACCCGGCGATCGGCGAGGAGGCGATGCCCGCCGTCGACGGCCTGGTGGTCGGCTACGCCACGCCGCCGGACCACGCCTACCCGGCGGCGCTCGACGCGCTCTGCGACATCCTGCCGCCGTGTGCGTGAGGACGGATCCGGGACGCCGGGAGGGCGGCGAAGCATAGGCCCCCGGGCGGGGGCGCGGGGGCGGAACGCGAGCGGCGGGTGCGCGGTGTCCGCTCGCCGCTCCTGCGTCGGTACGGACCGGGGCCGAGGCGCACAACCCCGGCGGAGGCGGCGCCTACGCTCCATGGTCATGCGCAGAACACATCTGAGCCGCGCCGCGCTCGCCGCGTGTCCGGCCCTCGTCGTCGGTCTGCTCCTCTCCGCCGCCCCCGCCGCCCGGGCCGACAGCCGACTGCCCCTGACGGCCGTCTCCGACAAGCAGACGACCGTCCGGGGCGGCGAGTTCACGCTCACGTTGACGCTCACCAACCCGTACGACACCCCGATCCAGTTCGTCTACCAGAGCGTCCAGGAGACCTACGGCACCAGCCTGGAGACCGGTCTCAAGTTCACCGCGACCGCCTGCGGCACCCAGACCAACGGGTGCAGTGACAACGTCCACGGCGGCATCGCCCGCTACGACGTGCCACTCGCCCCCGGTGCCGGCAGCGCCTTCACGGTGACGTACACCATCGCCCCCGATTCGGCCTGCGGCCCCGACACCCGGATCGACTTCTACTCCTACCTGTACTACGAGTACCGGGGCGGCGAGTCCAACAACTCGGGCATCGTCGGCATCCCCGGCACCCAGGTCGCCTGCGCCTGACCCGTCGGCACCGCCGGTGCCGTCGGCGGAGGCCGCAGGCGCGCCGTCCTCCCCGGCGCAGACCCCCACTGCGCACCCCCCGTTCACCCGTCAGGTGCCGGCTTCCCCCGTGCCGGCACCTGACGGGCCGTTCGTGCTTCCGCGGCCGGTCGCCGGAGCCCGGCCGCTGGGCCGCGCGGGTGTCCGCGGCGCCGGGACGGCGCGCCGGGTTGACGCGGGCGACGGCCTCCGGGCCGCCCGGCAGGGCCCTGGCCGGGGGTGGGGAAACCGAGGGCGGCACGGGGCCCGGAGGGGCGAACGGATGTTCCCGGAGTTTGTGGGGCTGCGGGGGCGGACCGGGCGAGATTCACCCTATCGGGGGGTAGTCGGCCTCCGTTCGGGCTCGGCCGGGTCCTGGTGATCTAGGGTTCCGGATGGGCCGCCGGGAGACGGTGGTCGCACTTCGCGAAATTCGCCAACGCCCCCACCCATAAGCGGATCTGATGATTCGTCATGGCATGCGTTCGTCAGGGCAGGCTGGTACGGCCCTGGACGCGTGACCCGATCACAGGAATGGAGAGCCCTGCCGATGACCGTGGACACGAGCCCGGAGGCAGCGCAGGCCAAGCAGCAGAGTCTTGCGACGGCTGCTGCCCGGAACCTTGCCACCACGACCAAGTCCGCACCGCAGATGCAGGAGATCACCTCCCGCTGGCTGCTCAAGGTGCTTCCCTGGGTCCAGGCGGCCGGTGGCGCCTACCGCGTCAACCGCCGGCTCACCTACGCGGTCGGCAACGGCGTGGTGGAGTTCATCAAGACCGGTTCCCAGGTCCGGGTGATCCCGGCCGAGCTGGGCGAGCTGGCCCTGCTGCGCGGCTACGAGGACGATGACGTCCTCACCGCTCTGGCCGACCGCTGCCGGCAGCAGGACTTCGGCCCCGGCGAGGTGCTCACCACCCAGGGCGAGGCCGCCGACAAGATCTTCCTGATCGCGCACGGCAAGATCAACAAGATCGGCACCGGAAAGTACGGCGACGAGACCGTGGTCGGTGTGGCCGGCGACGGCGACCGCTTCGGCGAGGACGCGCTGCTGAACCCGGACGCCACCTGGGAGTTCACCGCCAAGACCGCCACCGCCGGTGTGGCCCTGACGCTGACCCGGGCGGACTTCGCCGCCATCCGGGACAACGCGCCCAGCCTGCAGGAGCACCTCCAGGCCTTCCTGGCCCTGCCGCTCCAGGCGCAGAACGAGCGCGGTGAGGCCGAGATCGCCATGTCCGCCGGCCACCACGGCGAGTACGAGCTGCCCGGCGCCTTCGTGGACTACGAGCTCAAGCCCCGCGAGTACGAGCTGAGCGTCGCGCAGACCGTCCTGAAGGTCCACACCCGCGTCGCGGACCTGTACAACCAGCCGATGAACCAGACCGAGCACCAGCTGCGGCTGACGATCGAGGCCCTGCGCGAGCGCCAGGAGCACGAGATCGTCAACAACCCGGAGTTCGGCCTGCTCAACAACGCCGACTTCGACCAGCGCATCCAGACCCAGTCCGGCCCGCCCACCCCGGACGACCTGGACGAGCTGCTCAGCCGCCGCCGTGACCCCGACTACCTGCTCGCCCACCCGCGGACCATCGCCGCCATCGGCCGGGAGTTCAACGCCCGCGGGCTGTACCCCACCCACGTCGACCTCGGCGGGCAGCAGGTGCCGGCCTGGCGCGGGGTACCGATCCTGCCGTGCAACAAGATCCCGATCACCAAGGACAACACGAGCTCGATCCTCGTGATCCGTACCGGTGAGGACAACCAGGGTGTCATCGGTCTGCACCAGACCGGCATCCCGGACGAGTACCAGCCGTCGCTGTCGGTCCGCTTCATGGGCATCGACGAGAAGGCGATCATCTCGTACCTGGTCAGCGCCTACTACTCGGCCGCCATCCTGGTGCCGGACGCGGTCGGCGTGCTGGAGAACGTGGAGATCGCGCACCGCCGCAGCTGAACGCGCAGAACGGCGAGCGCGGGCCGTGACCGGTCGGCTCGAAGAGCGTTTGATCTGATGGCGGGCGGCCCGCCCCTG
>NZ_JBHVFE010000531.1:0-5786 GCF_042801945.1 Kitasatospora sp. NPDC057542 | reverse complement strand
CTCGGATCTCCAGATCAGGACAGCAGGCGCACAGGGCCAGCGACCGGCAAAGCCGTCAGCCTCACCCTCCCCAGTGAAGATCACCAACAGCATCCAGAAATTGAGCCAGAGCCCATTCATGTGTACGCGGCTGAGCACTTTGGCGAGTACGCCGACAGGGGGATGTAGTCAGCACGGCCGTACTCCTCGACAACGACGAATCGTTCGAGGGATAGCAGGGCCGCTTCGGGGTCCCCTGATACGGAGCGCACCCGCTCGATCGTCCACCCGTCGGGAAGTCCTGCGTTCACTGCCGCATGATCGCAGCGGATGGCGTCTCACAGCCACTCGTTTATGGCGGCGCGCTCGACAACCCGGACGGCGACCGGCTGCTCCACGCCGAGCCGGCCGCGGCCGATCGGGCCCGCCAGGCGCGGAAGGCCGTGGAGCGGGAGCGCCGCCGTCCGGCCTGCACCCGCTGCTCGGCGAAGTTCTCGGACGAGCGGTGGAAGGAACGCCGGACCGGCTGGAAGGTCAGAAGGGCGGCGCGCCCGGGCTGCTCCGGGTCCTCTTCCCACCGGTCGAGGGTGGCGAGGACCGCGCCGTTCGACAGCTCTTCGACGGCGAGGACTTGGCGCCGGGACTGCCAGTCCGGGCTGAGCGCGGAGAGCGTCCGGTGGGCCCCGTCCCGTCCGTCGGGGCGTGGGGCGGGCGCCCGGGGGCCGGCCAGACCCGAAGGGCCCGGCCCTCCTCCAGAAGACGGAGGGCCCGGCCCTCCTTCAGGAGGACGACCGCCACCGCCACCCGGTGCGAGCGTGACCCCCATGACCACAACTCGCCTCCCCCACCGCCGAATCGTCGCCGCTCTCCTCGCCGCAGCCACCCTCGTCGCACTCGCACCGAGCGCCGCCATTGCCGCCCCGGCCGTCTCGCCAAGCGCGTCCCTCGACTTACAGCCCGAGCTGAACGCCCTGGTCGAGCAGGGCACCAGCACCGCCGCGCTCGCCGAGGTCCGTGACCACGGGCGCACCATCTTTCGTGGTGCGGTCGGCACCGCCGACCTGGCCACCGGCCAACCGGCCCGCGCCGACGGGCGGTTCCGCATCGCCAGCACCACCAAGACCTTCGTGTCGACCATCACCCTGCAACTGGTCGACGAAGGACGAATCAAGCTCGACGACCCGATCGAGCACTACCTGCCCGGCGCCATCCCGAACGGCGACGCCATCACCATCCGCCAACTCCTCAACCACACCAGCGGGTTGTACAACTACCTCGACGACCCGCACGTTCGCTCCAACACCGAAGCGGGCAACCGGGAGTTCCTTGCCACCGGCCGCTGGACCGAGTACACCCCACAGCGACTGCTGGCCATCAGCACCGCCAAACCCCCGTACTTCGCCCCTGGCCAGGGCTGGCACTACTCCAACACCAACTACGTCGTCATCGGCATGCTCATCCAGCAGGTGACCGGCCACAGCTGGCGGGACGAGGTCGAGGCGCGGATCATCCAGCCGCTCGGCCTGCGCCACACCACCCTGCCGACCGACTCCACCGCCGTCCCCGGCCCGCACGCGCACGGCTACTTCAAGTTCCCCGAGGGCCCGGGGGACGTCACCCGGCTCTCCCCCACCATCGCTGACGCGGCCGGCGCGGGGATCTCCACCACCGACGACCTCGCCCGCTTCCACGCGTCCCTGTTCGGCGGCCGCCTGCTCTCCCCGGCCCGGCTCAGCGAGATGACCACCACCGTCCCCATCCCCGGTGCGCCCGACCACGCCGAGTACGGGCTCGGCGTGGTCCGCTACGACCTCTCCTGCGGTCAGTTCTGGGGCCACCCCGGCGAGATCCCCGGCTACTCGACCGGCCTGCTCGGCACCCGGGACGGCAGCCGCCAGTACGCCCTCTCCTACAACGAGTACGACAAGAGTGACTCCGCCCAGTCCAACCGGCTCTACCGAGCCTTCGAGGAGAAGGCCCTCTGTGGCCTGGCCGCCTCGGGCTGACCGACGTGTATCTCGATGGCGTTCGGAGTGGAAATCAGGAAGGCTCTGGCGCATGGTCTCGGTGTTGCAGAACGTGGCGATCGACTGTGCGGATGCCTATGAGCTGGCCCGGTTCTGGAGCGGGGTGACCGGCCGTCCGCTGGGCCCGGGAGACAAGGCCGGTGATCCGGAGGTTCAGGTGATGCTGGCGGAGGGCCCGGTCCTGTACTTCAGCCAGGTGCCCGAGCCCAAGACGATCAAGAACCGGCTCCACCTGTGCCTGCGCCCGGAGACCACGCGAGAGCAGGAGGTGGAACGCCTGCTGGATCTCGGCGCCACCCTGGTCGCCGACCGCCGGAACCCCGACGGCTCCGGCTGGGCGGTCCTGGCCGATCCCGAAGGCAACGAATTCTGCGTTCTGCGCAGCGAGTCCGACCGGGCCGCCATGACGTCCTGACGCCACCCCCCGGACCAACCCCGGCGGCACTGCGATGCCCGCCCGCACACACTGGGAGAACCGGTCCGCGCCCGAACCCCCGAGCGGGCAGCGGACCGGTCCCCGACCGAGGCATCAGCGCCAGACAACCTCGACATGCTGCACCAGGAACAGCAGCACGGCGACGGTCAGCCGGCGTTCGCGAGCACTGCGCCGAGCATCCGGCCCGGGTCACGCCAGGCCGGCCGCGCCGGCCGCGCCACCGCCTGGGGCCGACGGCCCGTCCCACGGGTGTGCGGCGCAGCGTTTCGGCGCCGTGAGGTGCGAGTGGTCATGATGTTCTCCTCCGAGTCGTGGGTGGCTGAACGGACGCGGCCGCACACGACGACGTTCCAGTGTGCGCGGTGCCCCGGGCAGGGCCGGGGCGGGTCCGTGGCGCTGGACGATAGGGGAGCCAGAGCGCCGGTCAAGTCCTGACCGGGGAGCGAAATCCAGCAGCAGGGCGCGGCGAAAGCGGCGGACTGTACACCTTCCTGGCGGCCGGTCAACCCCCGATGACCTGTGGGAGCCGCCATCCGGGGTGCAAGGGTGGTCTCCACCCTGCGGGCGGGGTGGAGACCACCGGGTTGGAACGAGCGGGAGAGGCGGCTACTACTCCGGGGTCGTCGTGGGCGGTGCGACGGCCTCGCCGCCGTTCTCGACGGCGGCGATGACGCGCTGGTGGTAGCGGGTGAGGGACTGACCGTCGGGCAGGGGAGCGGGTGTGCCGGTCAGGGTGTACCACTCGTCGGCGCCGCGGTACTGGACCGCGACCCAGACCTGCCCGTTCGGGAAGGCGGTGGTGACGACGGTGAGCTCACCGGTGACGCAGCCGACCTCTTCGGTCATCACACCACCGGGCCCCGCCGTCACGTGCGCCTGGTGGCGTTCACCGTCCGGCGGGGTGGTCACTGGCCGCAGGTGTCGAGCATGTCGGACAGGGCCTGCTTCTCGGGGGCGGTCACGTTCAGCCGGTAGTGGCTCTTCACCTCGACCCACGCCCGGGAGTAGGTGCACCAGTACGACCGCAGCGGCGGCCGCCACTGGTCCGGCCCCTTGTCGCCCTTCGACCTGTTGCTGGCCGCGGACACCGAGACCAGCTGAGGCTCCACCAGGTCATTGGCGAGAGCCTTCCTCGTACCGGTATCCCAGAGATCGGCGCCACTGCGCCACGCGTTCGCAAGCGGCACGACGTGGTCGACATCAAGGTCCTTTGAGTCGGTGAAGGTCTTGGCGTCGTACGGGCTGACCCAGAGGCCCGCGACGGCCTGGCACTTCTCGTTCTGCACGACATCCTGGCCATCACGCTGCAGCACGACCTCGCGGGTGTCGCACTGCCCGTACTGGACAGCCCAGTGCGGGAACTTCGCACGGCTGTAGCCCTCCATCGAGTGCGGCTCGGCCACGGTCAGGCCAGCCAGCTCCCCACGCGCCACATCGACGGGCGGGGGCTCGGGAAGGGCGCGGTGCCCGACCTCGGCTGCGGCGACGGGTTGGCCGGTGGAGGCGAACGCGGGGCTCGCTGCCGGCAGGGCGGTCAAGACGAGCGCGGAGAGAGCGGTGACGGCACGACGCCACCCGACATGAGTGATCACGCGACCACCAGTACAGGACCCCCGTCACTCCGTGACGGAGCGTCATCCGGATGCGGGCGCGCCATCGGCACCGATTGACACCGGGCGCGAGCGGGGCGGCATCCCGACGCCGCCATCAGCGAGCCCGCGTGGGGGCAGACCCGCCACTGGCTACCGATCTGCGTAGGTCAGGCCTGGGTCTGCTGGTGGTGCCCGGTCTGTTCGGCGGGCTGATCGAGTTGCTGTTGACGGCGGCGCTGTTCGTTGCGCAGGTCCTCGACGTGCTGGGTGAACCTGGCCAGGGCGAGGTCTTCCTTGTCGGCGCCGAACTCGTGGCAGGCACCGACGTCTCACGGACAGGTCGACGGGCACTCGGCCGTGCGAGTGAGGCCGTCAGCCGTGCGGTCGCGTCACCATGATCCCGCCCGGCCGCGAGGGCCACAATGAGCGCTGTCCCGGGCCCGGACGGTGCCCGGGGTTCGTGATTCCCCGCCTGGAGGTACCAATGCGCATCCGCACGGCCGTGGCTGCCCTCGCCCTCGCCGCCCTCGGAGTCCTCGGATTCGCCGGAGCGGCACAAGCCGACATCATCTTCACCCAGTCTTGCGGCGGCGGCCCGGACGTGGGCGCTGTCTGCTTCTTCGGCTAGCAGTCAAGTCGGCCGGGACGGCGGCGACCATGTCGCCGGTCCCGGCCAGGACGCGGGGCCCGCCCGCCGCACAACAGGCTCGACCCGCATGAGCTGACCGTGGCCTGCCGACGATCGCCCTCGGTTCCGGGAACGGGCGGCACCGCCCGGACCGGTGCCGCCCTTCGAGGCTGAACCGGGCGTTTGCGATCAATCTCGCACGGATCCGCCGGAGTCACCCCGGCGCCAGCCGCCAGGTGGGGCATTACCTCCAGGCGCGGGGGGTACGGGCGCCGGCCTGGGAAGGTTCCCCATCAGCGAGGCTGGCCGGCGACGCCTCAACCCGGAATCACCCGGCAGAGGCAACAAGTGCGCGGCGGGGATCAGAAGCTGTTTTCGGTCCCCGATCGGCCAAGGCGTGTCTGGCAATTCCCGCCGAACGCGCGAATTGGCAGACAGTCCTTGGGCCGCCGCCCGCTCTCCGGCGTTCGGGCCGCAGGGCGGGCGGGGTGGCGTGGGGTCAGTCCAGGGCGAGGAAGCTGCCGACGTTCTCGTCCGGCCGGAACTCGCCCGGCCCCAGGGGGTTGAGGATTCTCGTCTTACAGTTGCCGTCGGGGAAGAGCAGGATGGTGCCGCCGGTCCGGTTGGCGATCGCGGTGTCGGGGCCGAGGCCGGGGTGGCACTGGCCGCCCTGCGGGTCCCGGATCTGCTTGAACTGGCTGCCGTTCTCCATGATCACGACGCCGGGGGCCGCCGAGGCGGTCGAGAGGTTGACGAAGGACAGGGCGAGGGCGCCGGCGGTGACCACGAGGGCCGAGCGCGGGCTGAAGCGCATACGCATGAGGGGACTCCCGTACTGGGGTTCACAAGAGGGGCACGTCACCGGGAGTCCCGAAGCCCCGAACCGGCCGGTACCTCGTTGCTCCCGGTGACTGATTACCCGCGCCCGGGACCAGATCTCACGACAGCGCCCGGCGGTTCACCCGAAGGAGATTCGCATACCTACTGTTTCCGCTGTGTCTGCAGGCCTCGGTCCGGCTGCGGTGGCCGGCTGACGGGCCGGCCTGGGGTCCACGATGGGGTGCTCCGGGTGGGCGCGTCCCCGCATCGTGGCCGACACGCCGGTCGCTGGCCCGTCCCGCGAG
>NZ_JBHVFE010000530.1:0-5794 GCF_042801945.1 Kitasatospora sp. NPDC057542 | reverse complement strand
CGGGTGGACGGCGGGTCAGGTGCCCGGGTGAGGGAACCCGTCGCAGTGGGGGCGCGTCGCGCGCCGGGTCGGCGGCCGGGGTGGGGGATAAGTGAGGCATGGGGTCCGCGTCTCCTGCCGCCGGACAAGACATACTCCGGGTGGCGCATGTGCCGCCGCCGCCTCGATCGGGGGGATGGAGTTGCCGGTGGCCGTACCGAGGTGTGTGCTCGTATGGCGACGTTCCGTTACCACCCGGGGAGAGACATGCGCATTCGAACTGCCTTCGCGACCGCCGCTCTGGCCGTGGCCGGCGCCCTCACCACCG
This sequence comes from Kitasatospora sp. NPDC057542, assembly GCF_042801945.1. NCBI lineage: Bacteria > Bacillati > Actinomycetota > Actinomycetes > Kitasatosporales > Streptomycetaceae > Kitasatospora > Kitasatospora sp. NPDC057542. The sequence continues at coordinate 5,487 of NZ_JBHVFE010000530.1, read as the reverse complement.
CCGGCGGTGCTGTCGCCGACGACCTCGACGTCAATTACACCCAGGATGTCGACGTCCCGCTCCCCTCCGGTTCCTGCTCCGTCTTCCATCCACAGGGCGGCCTCACCGGCGTCCTCGGTCTCCCTGGCCAGCCGTCGACCGTCGGCTTCACCACTTCGTGTAACAGCGGCGGGTGATCTGATCACCGCTCCCGGCAGCCGGCCGGGTTGAGGGCCCTCGGCTCAGGTCCGGATGGGAGGGCAGGCCGGCGCCGAGGCCCGCTCCCGGGCCGGCCTGGCCGACCTCGCCACCGCCGCCCGCCGTTCCCGCCGCAAGTGGGGAACGGTGAGCAGATCTGGCCCGCCCCAGAGCACGGGGTGGGGAAACTCAAAGAGCGTCATCAGTGCCGGGGCGGCTGGGCCTCGGATGGTGCGGGGGCACGGGTCCTACGGATTCTCGACCGGTCGGCCCTCGGCGTCCAGTCCGTCAGGTCTGACCGGGCACACCTTCATGAAGTCGTAAATCGTCCAGGGTAGCCCGGCGTTCACTGTCAGAAGCCACAGCCGATCGGCCTCCTCCGTTCGCCCGGCGTTGGCGGACAGCACGGCCAGCCACGCCAGCCCCTCAGCAGTGCCAGCGTCGACGGCGGCATGGGCAAGGCGCTGTGCATGCTGCCACTGACCCAGCCCTGCAAGCCGTCGGACGATGTACACCAGCGCTTTCCCACCGCCCGCCGCGTGAGCCAGGCGCTCCGCCTCCTCCCACTCCCCTGCCCTGGCACGCATCTTGGCCAGGGAATCGAAGGCCGACTGGGTGCCGGCCTCGGCAGCGACGCCGGCCAGGCGTTCCGCTTCCTCCCACGATCCTTCGCCAGCCCTTCGCCAGGACAGTGCTGCGAGCGCAAAGGGATCGGCGGCCTTGTGGGCGAGAGCTTCCGCGTATGTCCACTTCCCCTCATCGGCTGCGCAACGGGAAAGGGCCGACAGGGCGCGCGTGTTGCCCGCGGCCGCCGCCTCGTGGGCCAGGCGTTCGGCTTCGTCCCACCGTTCATCCTCGGCGCGCATGGCCGCGAGGATCGCGAAGGCATCGGTCCGCCCGCCCTGGTCGGCGGCACGGGCGAGACGTTCCGCGTCCTCCCAGTGCCCTTCCTCCGCGCGTCGACCGGCAAGCCGGCTCAGGAAGTACGGGTCCCTGGAGGCATGGGCCAGCCGCTCGGCCTCCTGCCAACGACCCGCATCGGCCATCGACTCGGCGACGATCCTCAGCACACCGATCTCACCGACCGTCGCCAACGCGAGGCCCAGCTGTTCGGCGTCTTCCCACCTTCCGGCTCTCACTTGCTGCTCGGCCAAGTCCCCCATGGCCAGGACGCCAGAGAGGATCGTGTCGCTCAAGCGCTGCTCCGCGTCCCACTGGTCCGAGCCGGCATCCCGCTCGGCCAGCTCGGCAGCGACCGAGGGGTCCCCTCGGTCTTCCGCGGCACGGGCCAGTCGGTCCGCTCCCGGACGTCCCATGTTCGCCCGTGATTCGGCCAAGGCCGCCAGCACCCCGGTGTCACCGGTCTCGGCGGCCTTGTGGGCCAGCTGCTCGGCGATGCGGTACCGGAAGCGGGTGTCCGCGGCCCGGGCCAGCGCGAGTACGGCGCCGTTGTCGCTCAGGTGGGTCTCGGCGGCGTCCCAGAACCCTTGGGGCGGAAAGGACAGGCGCCGGACGCCGGACCTCTGGGTGTACGAGAGCAGGTAGTCGGCCAGCAGGTAGTGCCGGTTCGGGCTCGACGGCCGGCCCGGCGGCGGTACTTCCCGGACCAACGGCCCGGGGACGCCCCGGCAGGCGCGGGACGTGTACTGGACAGCACGTTCGAACCAGGTGCTGCGCCACTCGTCGGTCTGTTGCAGCCAGTGGCTCAGGTCCAAGTAGGCGGCACCTGCCGCACGCAGGAAGTGTTCCGGCAGGGCCTCGGGATGCCCCAGGCGGCGCGCGTCGGCTGCGGCATTCATCAGGGCTCGGGCTTCGTGCGGTGCCGTTTCGTAGCGATGAACCAGTTCCTGGGAGCCGGCGAGGTACTGGGTGATGCGCGCGCCCCCCTGCTCGATCGCTTCGACCAGGCGGGGGTCTTGATGAGCGAGGAGACGCAGGGCCGTCAGGGCGGCCGGGTCGAAGGACTCGGGGACGCCGATGACAGCCGCCGAGTTGAGCAACGCCGCCGTCGGCGAACGGACCGAGTCGTCCTTCTCCGCTGTGAGGGTGGCGAACGTGTCACGCCACAGCGTGCCGAGCACGAGGACGGGACCACGACCGGGATCGAGGAGCAGGGCCGTGACCGCCTCGGCGACTGCCCCGCCACCAGGTAGGGCGAGGAAGCGCTGGGATTCGTTGAGCCACAGCACGGTGTGCGCCAAGGGGCGTTCGCCGTCCAGGGTGCGCATCAGCTCCGTGGGACCTGCGGGGCGCCAGACATGCCAGGGCTCCGGAAGCTGCCGAACGGCTTCCCACAGGGAGCGTGTCTTTCCTGCAGAGGAGTCCGCGACCAGGACCACCATCCGGCTCTCCCGCTGTCCCGACTCGATCTCCGCGCGCAACCGGTCGTCGTGGGGACGCCGCAGGAAGGACGGTAGGGGTTCGGCATGACTCGTGCCGGGGGAGTCGATGGCCGGGTGGACCTCCAGGTCCTTGATGGGATGAAAGCGACTGGCCGGCTGACCGGGGCGGGGTGGTTCGGACCGAGCAGGGACGTCACCCCTGTGCGGGGCAGCGGCCTGGGCCTGCTGCCACCGATGCCGCCACAAATCCTTGTCCGCGCGGACCGCCCCTCGTGTGGAGGGGGGCCTCGGACCCCTCGCACGCCGATCCGCCCACTCTCGCAGGACCTGTACGAATGCCAGTAGCTGATCTACGTCGGCTGCTGGGATGCCCTCGCGAATCCAGCCGCTGACTGTCTTGTCCACGAGTTCCGGCAGCTGCTGCGCGCGGCACAGAACGTTGGCCTGAGCGATCACCCTGGCCCGCGAGCGTTCACCGGAGCGTGGAATGACGCCAGCGTGGGCCTCGGCCTGCCGAAGAGCTGCGGCCAGCGCTGCCCTGCCCGGGTGGGTGATGTTTTGGGTCACGCTTCCTTACTCTCTCGTCTCTGTCCATGTCCGACGTCTCCGACGCCCGGACCCTCGCCACCGTTCGTGACCTGCGGCAACGCCGGACTTCTCCGACGTCTCCGGCAACGCTGTCGTCCAGCGACGCCCGAGCCGTTTCCTGTCGGCGTGCCGCGATGGCCGTGGCAGTGGAGGAGGACACTCGATGGATCCGGTACTGGGCGCTTTGATCGCCACGGTTGCGGTCACACTCATCATTGCCGTCGCTGCCGTTCTCGTGGTGCGATTCGCCGTCAGTGGTACCGAGGGGAGGACCCGCGCCGCGATCCTGACCGCAGCCGCCGAGGTCATTCGGGCCATCCGCGGCCGCCGATGAGCTACTGCGAGTAGCCACTGTCGACGAGACCGCGGATTGCCAATCCATCTTGGGACGTTGGCACATACGGCACTGTGACGTGATCAATGCTCAAACGGTGTCGATACGGTTATTGGTGAAGGTAGCCAGGAGACCGGGGTCCAACATGGTCCGGTGACTCCTGTTCGGTGCGTGCGAAGGCAGCCCTTACCGGTGCAGACTGGGTCTACTCGGCGCCGGTGGTGGGCTCGCCAGCCAACGCGGCACAACTACCGAACGTCACCGATGCTCGTGATCACCCGGATTTGTACGATCAACGCGGGCGACGGCATTGACACCCGGGCTCTTGCCAGCCTCGTGTAGGGCCTGCGCGACATAGCCCCGCAGCTCGGCCTCGACCCGATCGACGCCGCGGACTACGCGGCCGATGTCGAAGCCCTCGAACGCGACGGCGGCGACCCCGAGCAGGGCGGCCGAATCTGGCGCAGGATCAGGCGCCTGGCCGGCCCCGCGTTCACCACGGCCGTCGCCACCGGCGCGGGCGAGCAGCTGATCAGCCTCGGCGCCAGCCTTTATCCGATCCCGTCGTGTGGGAGACCGAAGACCCCCAGAGCGCGGCCAACCGGGAGACGACCGTCGAGCAGGAACCGCTCAGCCGCTTCCTCCTGAAGTTCACCCTCTTCGAGGCCATGATCGCCGCCCCGTACCACGCCCAGACCTACGGCCTGCCGGCCGCGATCCTGGAGCCGCTGCTGAGCACGCTCCGGCCGGTGCCGCTGAGCCCGTTCCTGCCGGCCCACGACGCCGCGAGGTTCTTCGTCGCCCCCGGCCTGATCACGGCGGTCAGCACCGACGGGACTACTGCGGGAATCAGCTTCGCCGCGCTCCACCGCGGAACCCTGACGGCACTTCTCGACTACGGCTTCCGCTGGTTCCGCTTCGACGGCTGAAACCGGAACCACGACCCGGGCAACCACCGGTCGGCCCGCCCGAAGACTCGACAGGCTGGCCGTCGCCGCTACGCGCAGGTGTTGAGCATCTCGACGAGGGCGGCCTTCTCGGCAATGGTAGTGCTGAGGCCGTAGATGTGCTTGATGTCGGTCCAGGCGCGGGAGTAGGTGCACCAGTACGACCGCAGCGGCGGCCGCCAGGCGTCCGGCCCCTTGTCCGCCTTCGCCCGGTTCGAGGCGGCGACCACCGCGACCAGCTGGCTGTGGGTGAGGTCGTTGGCGAACGCGCGGCGCTTGTCCGTGGTCCAGGTGTCTGCACCGGCTGGCGGGGAGCGTCATTCCGAGTACGCGATATTCGGGCTGTCGGTGGCCCGCGGTAGGACGGGCTTGCACCGGCATGGGGCGGTGTCCTGTGGCCCTGGGCCTCGGGTGGGTACGGGCAGAAAGAGGATCTTGTGGAATGGCAGGGCGGTGCCGGCGTGCCGGCGGTGTGGAACGAGGGCGGGCAGGACCTCCACGCGGGCACGCCGAAGGACGTGCGGGCTGTGGTGACCGACATGTCCTCGGAGGTCAAGGACGATCTGCGCTACGACGCCGTGCCCTGGGCACGTTTTCACCACTCCTACGGCTCCGGAAGCGACGTCCCTGCCCTGCTGGAGGAGATCCGCCTCGGTGACGATGAGGCCTCCGACCGGGCCCTCGGCACGCTGTGGAACCGGGTCTGCCATCAAGGCGGCACTTCCGCCCCCGGAGCTCTGGCTGTCCCTTTCCTGATCCGCATCGCGCTTGCCTACCCCCGCCACCGCGCCGGCCTCCTGCTCCTGGTCGGCGCGGTCGCGCGTCGGCAGCACTTCGGAGACGGCTCACGTACCGGTCTCCTGCGCGCGGGCGAACTCGCCGGTTCCATCCGGTTCGGTCCGAGCGGCTACCTGGAGACCTGGTCGATCGAGGCGGCCCGGAATGCCGTGGCGGCGGACGCGGATCTGCTGTGCTTCCTGCTGGAGGACCGCGAAGCGGCCGTTCGCCAGGCCGCCGCCTACGCCCTGGCAGCCGCGCTGCCCCCACCCGGACACGCCCCGGCCGCCCTGCACGCCCTCCTCGCTCGCGAGGACGACCC
>NZ_JBHVFE010000529.1:0-5806 GCF_042801945.1 Kitasatospora sp. NPDC057542 | reverse complement strand
CGGCCCACCGGGAGACCGGTGGGCCGCCCCGTCACGTTCCGGCGGTCTGCGCCACCCGGCGGCGGTCGCGGCGCGGGACGGGGGCGGGGCGGCGGGAGAGCCGGGCGAAGACGGCCACCAGGACGAGGACGGCGGCGGTGGCGGAGGTGACGGCGAGGCCCTCGGTGAGGCCGGGCGGGCGGAAGGCGCAGGCGATGCGGGACGCGCCGTCGCCCAGGGGGACGCCGATCATGCCGAGCACGGAGGTGGGGGCGGTGCGGCGGCCGCCGTCCACCGCGCAGGTCCAGCCCTCGGTGGCGGGGGCGGAGAGCAGCGCGGTGCCGGTGGAACCCGCCGGGAGGGCCGCGGTGAGGGTGTGTCCGCCGGCCTCCACCCGGGTGGCGCCGGTCGCGGTGAGACGGGCGACGGCGGCCTCCAGGGCGCCGGCCCGCAGACAGCCGATCGGTCGGGCGGGGACCTGGCTCACCACGTCCGACCGCAGCGTCACCCGGACCACCCCGTCCGCCGGGACGGTCCCCAGCCGGTGGATCGGCACGGCGGTGGTGGGCTGCTCGCCGTCGCTGCGGTACCGGGTGCCGAGGCCGCTGACCGTGCCCCGGTACCAGACCCCGTGGAAGTAGGCCGTCCCGCCCGGGGTGCAGGCGGCGGTGAACACGGTGCCCTCCTCTCCGCTCGGCACCGACCAGCCGCTGGTGCCGTGCAGGGTGGGCGTCGGCCCGCCCGCCGGGACGGGCAGCGGGGCGTCGTACACCTGGCTGCCGAGCAGCGACTCCTGCCGGGACCAGACCGAGGAGTTCTCCGGCCGGGCGCCCGGGGGCAGCACGGTGACCAGCGGCGGTGCGGCCGCCCGGACGGGGGTGAAGGCGCGCGGCGACGCGCCGGGCTCGGCGCCGTCGGGGTGAGTGTCGTCGAGGTGGGTGTCGTCGAGGTGGGTGCGGACGCCGAACAGCGCCTGTCCGACCGGGTCGGTGACGCTCGCGGTCTGCCGTCCGCCGGCCGTCCAGCCCGCACCGAGGTCGTGCAGCAGCAGGGCGGTGACGGTCGGCAGGTAGCTGCTGTAGTAGCCGCCGCCCTGGCCGTTGAGCAGCAGCGGGTCGTTGGGGGTGAAGGCGTGCGGGCCGGGGTCGCTGCGGCCCTGCGGCCAGTCCGCGGCCGCGCGCAGCACCGTGTGCCCGGCCCGGACGGCCGCCGGGGAGACACGGTCGGAGGGGGCCGCGCCGAGCGTCGCGTACCCGGACCAGACCGCGTTGCCCAGCACCGCGCCGCCGATCACCCAGGTGGCGAGGGTGTTCGCCCGGCGGTCGGGGTGCCGGCTGTCCAGCAGCCACAGCGCGGCCGACAGGACGGCCGCGCCGACGCCCAACAGCACCCAGGTGGCGGGGCGCACCGCGTGCCGGCCCGCCGCCAGGCCGGCGATCACCGCCACCACGGCGGCGCCGCCCAGCATGGTGAGCCGGTCCGGGCGGTGCGCCAGCGAGACCCAGCCGGCCAGCACCAGCAGCCCGCTGAGCACGAAGGCCACCCGGTACGGCCCGCCGACCGGGATCGCCAGGCCGTGCCAGACCAGCAGGGTCGGGGTCCACACGAAGCCGACCGCCACCACCGCCAGCGCCGCGCACCAGAAGGCGCGCTCCCGCAGCCGCACCCGCCGGTTGAACGGCAGCCCGCACACCACCAGCAGCCCGAAGACGCCGATCGCCACGTCCGGCAGCTGCTGCCCGCCGTGGGTGGCGGGCAGCAGCCGGGCGAGGTGGGCGCCGACCCCGGACGGGCCGAGCGGCTCGACCGGGGACTCCGGCTGGGCCCGGCGGGCGGCCAGGACCGCGACGAACAGCACGGGGGAGGCGAGCAGCACCCCGGCGGTGACCGTGGTGACGGCCCGGCCGATGGCCCGGACCCGGTGGCGGAACGGGCGCGGGGCGGCGAACAGCCGGACGGCGAACAGGAGTCCGGCCGCCAGGGTGGCCGGCGCGGCGGTGTACAGGTTGCCGGCCCAGGCGAGCGCGACGCACAGCGCGCCGGCCACCCAGTGCCGCTCGCGCAGGCACCAGTCGGCGGCCAGGCCGAGCAGCGGCAGCGAGACCAGGCCCCAGAGCCACATCGGGGCGGCACCGCCGAAGTCCAGCACCCAGGCGCACAGCCCGTACCCGACGGCGGCGAGCGCCCGCAGCCGGCGCGGGCCGGGGTGCAGACGGCCGAGCAGCCGGGTCATCAGGGCGGTGCCGAGGCCGATGGTGGCCAGGGTGACCAGCAGGACGGCGAGCCGGCCCTGGTCGCGGGGGAGGAGCGCGGTGGGCCAGGAGAACGGATTCATCAGGTAGGCGAAGAAGTCCGCCAGGAACGGGGCGCCGTAGCCGCTGTTCCAGTTGACCAGCAGGTCTCCGGCGGCCTGCCCGTGCAGCAGGTCCCACAGGTGCGCGTGGTACGGGACGGCGACCGCCTCCGCGCCGGCCGGCCACTGCCCGCGTGCCGCCGTCGCCAGCCCGTACCCGCCCATCGCCAGCCCCGCCGCACCCCCGCAGACCAGCACCTCCCGCCGCCGCTCGCCCATCCACACCCCGTTCCACCGGACCACTGCCGAACCCCGCCACCCTAAGCACGCCCCCGGCGCACCGTGCGCCACCCGCGCTCCCTCGAAGGAGTGGCGCCCGAGGAAGCTTTGCCGAGTAGCCTGAGAGGGCCGTCAGGATGCCCGTATGGGAGGAACCATGAGCATCGCGCCGTACCCCGACTGGATTCGGCCTCCTGCTGGTGGCTACACCGCAGAGGATCTTGACCGGCTGCCTGATCTCCCGCCGCACACCGAGCTGCTCGACGGGAGCCTGATCTTCGTGAGTCCGCAGACCGCGTTTCACATGCGCACCCTCCGTAGGCTGGAACGTGCCCTGGAAGGTGCCGTGCCGGAGGGGTGGGAGGTCTGGCGGGAGATGACGGTGCGGTTGGACCGTCGGAACCGTCCTGAGCCGGATCTCCTCGTGGTCGACGAGCGAGGAGTCACCGGCCCGAAGCAGACCTTCTGCGATGCGGAGTATGTGCTGCTGGCGGTCGAGGTCGTCTCCGAGGAGTCCGAGGAGCGTGACCGGGACACCAAGCCTCGAAAGTACGCGGCTGCGGGGATCAGGCATTTCTGGCGGGTGGAGAGCGACGACGACGGAAAACCGGTCGTCTATGTCTATGAACTCGATCCCTCCACACGCGGCTATGTGGTTGCGGGGATCTACCACAAGCAGCTGAAGGTCGACCAGCCGTTCGAGATCGAGATCGACCTGACCTGACCGTCCGCATGGTGGACGCCAGATGTCAGAACCTGGGACGGCGGAGTAGGGTCCGAGCATGTCTCGCACCATTCGTCTCGCAGTTGTCCCCGGTGACGGCATCGGCCAGGAAGTGGTGGCCGAAGGCCTCAAGGTCCTGGGTGCCGCGCTTCCCGCCGACGTGAAGCTGGAGACCACCGAGTACGACCTCGGGGCCCGGCGCTACCACCGGACCGGCGAGACGCTGCCGGACGACGTGCTGGCGGAGCTGAAGTCGCACGACGCGATCCTGCTGGGCGCCATCGGTGACCCGAGCGTTCCCTCGGGCGTGCTGGAGCGGGGGCTGCTGCTCAAGCTGCGGTTCGCCTTCGACCACCACATCAACCTGCGTCCGGGCCGGCTCTTCCCCGGGGTGCAGTCCCCGCTGGGCGGTCAGCCGGAGATCGACTTCGTGGTCGTCCGCGAGGGCACCGAGGGCCCGTACGTCGGCAACGGCGGCACGCTGCGCACCGGGACGCCGCAGGAGGTGGCCACCGAGGTCAGCCTGAACACCGCGTACGGCATCGAGCGCGTGGTGCGCGACGCCTACCGCCGGGCACAGGCGCGGCCGCGCAAGAAGCTCACCCTGGTGCACAAGAACAACGTGCTGGTGCACGCCGGGCACCTGTGGACGCGGATCTTCTCCGAGGTCGGCGAGGAGTTCCCCGAGGTCACCACCGACTACCTGCACGTCGACGCGGCGACCATCTTCTTCGTCACCCAGCCCGAGCGGTTCGACGTCATCGTCACCGACAACCTGTTCGGCGACATCCTGACCGACCTGGCCGCCGCCGTCACCGGCGGGATCGGCCTGGCCGCGAGCGGCAACATCAACCCGAGCGGCGAGTTCCCGTCGATGTTCGAGCCGGTGCACGGCTCGGCGCCGGACATCGCCGGCCAGGGCAAGGCCGACCCGACCGCCACCGTGCTGTCGGTCGCGATGCTGCTGGAGCACCTCGGCTTCGCCGCCGAGGCCGCCAAGGTCGAGGCCGCCGTCGCGGCGGACCTCTCCGAGCGCTCCGGCGCCCGCAGCACCTCCCAGGTCGGCGACGCGCTCGCCGCCCGAGTATCCGGCTGACGGGCCGGATCCGAGAGCGGAGTTCCGGCTGACGGGCCGGATCCGACAAGGTTTCCGGCCCGGCGGGCCGGACCGCATAACCGCAGCTTGCAGCCCTCGAAAATGGGCGGACAGCTGTTCGGCACGGCCCCCTGGATGCGAGTATCGACAGTGGGTCGTGCCGTTGTGCGTCCGTTTCGGCGACTTTCGCCGAAACGTATCTGCAGCGGTGGCGGCCCGGACCAACCCCACGGTGAAGGAAACAGCCATGAGCACGGCCACCCAGGCGCCCATCACGTTCGACCTCAAGCCCTCCGCCCAGCCCCTGCCCGCAGCGGAGCGCGAGGCCCGGCTGGCCAACCCCGGCTTCGGCCGGGTCTTCACCGACCACATGGTCACCATCCGCTGGACCGAGGGCGTGGGCTGGCACGACGCCCAGCTGGCGCCGTACGCGCCGCTGGAGATCGACCCGGCGAACATGACCCTGCACTACGGCCAGGCGATCTTCGAGGGCCTGAAGGCCTACCGCCAGGCCGACGGCTCCATCGCCACCTTCCGCCCGGAGGCCAACGCCGCCCGCTTCCAGGCCTCGGCCCGCCGCCTGGCCATGCCCGAGCTGCCGGTGGAGACCTTCGTCGAGGCCGTAGAGCTGCTGGTCCGCCAGGAGCAGGGCTGGGTGCCGAACGAGCCGGAGCAGAGCCTCTACCTGCGCCCGTTCATGTTCGCCACCGAGGTCGGCCTGGGCGTCCGCCCGGCCAACTCCTACCTCTTCATGATCATCGCCTCGCCGGCCGGCGCCTACTTCCAGGGCGGCATCAAGCCGGTCTCGGTCTGGCTGTCCAAGGAGTACGTCCGGGCCGCCCCCGGCGGCACCGGCGCCGCGAAGTGCGCGGGCAACTACGCGGCCTCGCTGGTCGCCCAGGCCCAGGCCGCCGAGAAGGGCTGCGACCAGGTGGTCTGGCTCGACGCCGCCGAGCACCGGTGGGTCGAGGAGATGGGCGGCATGAACCTGTACTTCGTCTTCGGCGAGGGCAAGGACGCCAAGATCGTCACCCCGGAGCTGTCCGGCGCGCTGCTGCCCGGCATCACCCGTGACTCGCTGCTCCAGCTGGCCACCGACCTCGGCTACGCGGTCGAGGAGCGCCGGATCTCCACCGACGAGTGGCAGCAGGGCAACGCCGACGGCACCCTCACCGAGGTCTTCGCCTGCGGTACCGCCGCCGTCATCACCCCGGTCGGCTCGGTGAAGTCCGCCGCCGCCGACTGGACGGTCGGCGCCGGCGAGCCCGGCCCGGTCACCATGGAGCTGCGCGAGGCACTGCTGTCGATCCAGGGCGGCCAGACCCCGGACACCCACCACTGGCTGCACAAGATCGTCTGATCGTCGCACCCCGGTCCGGCCCCGGCCGGTCCCGTCCGGCTCCCTCCGCCGCGTCCCGGCCCGCCCGTCCCGCAT
>NZ_JBHVFE010000528.1:0-5806 GCF_042801945.1 Kitasatospora sp. NPDC057542 | reverse complement strand
CGTCCATGTCCGACACCCTCGCCGCTTCTTCCTCAGCGCCCGCCCGCCGGTACGCCTCAGCAGAGTCCTGGCGCACCGCTCGGACGACATCCGATCGTCCCGCCGAGGGCCAGGCCTTTCATCCTGGCAGCCGTCGACTACCGCAGGCGCGAACCCCGCACCGGCGACTCCTCCATGATCTTCACCAAGCGCTTCGGCCACCGCCTCACCGCACTCACCCTGGACGGCGGCATGCCGATCTCGACGCATGGCATGACGCAGAAACTGGGCCGCCACGGCATCCCGGTTCGCACCGCCCGCAACGCGGCGCTGGCCGCCCTCGCTGCTGATCTCCCCAGCCCGATCCTCGCCGACGTGACCGGGATGCACCGCCACACCGCACTCCGCTGGGTCGCCTACGCCCGACGCGATTGGGCCGAGTACCTCGCAGCTCGGACCGAGGACCAACAGAAGAACAGACGATGACCGACACGACCGGCCACAACGACGGGCGCACGGCCCGAGAAGTACGCGAGTACCTGCTCACCCAGTTGAACGACGCCCTGCGTCGGCCGGGGATGTACGGCGGAGAGACGGCACTCAGGCTCTACCTGGACGCAGTGGCGTTCGCGGACGCCGCCGAGCAGGCATGGCAGCAGGAACTGAAGGACCTGCAAACCCGCCGAGGATCCTTCTCCACCGGCGTGAGCGGAGCCTTTCAAGATCTCTGGGGTGATGCACACGAGGGCGCCGTGGCCTCGGTCTATGCCGAGATCGCATACCGTCAGGGATGGCTGCGACTCGACCGGACTCTCACCTCGGCTGAGCATGACGAGATCCGTCGTGTCAGCGAGACCTGGTGCCGCAAGGACCGTCTCCTCAGCGACGTCGTGACGGCGTTCGGTCCGCCCTCGGTGCTCTTCGGGGGAAACAACCCCAACTACCCGAAGACGCTGGCCTATGCGACCGACCGACGTGACGACACCCTGCTCTGTTTTCACCTCTGGAACGCCTTCGCCCCGAGTCCGAGCTCGTCGTCGGCCTCCGTTCATGCCGAGCCCGTTCTCTGGGCCTTCCGGGACGGCGGCACCCTGTTCACGGACGGCTTCACCTTCATCCCGGAAGGATCCGCCTGTCGGCGTGCGAGCTGAAATGCGGGCGCGGGGGAACTGGGTTGCGAGGCGGTCGGGAGCCGCGGTGGAATCGAGCGGGCTGTGCAGCTGCGGCCCAGACGGGGAGGGATCGGTTCATGTACGGGACGACAGCGCTGGACAGCGTGCTGCAGCAGGCACATGTGGTCCAGGTGAGCTCGGTGAGCGGGTTCGGGGCGGACGGAGAGATCCGGGTGGACCTCTCCGATCCGGCGGAGTCGGCACAGCTCAGGACGGCCATGACCGTGGAATCGCTGCCCGGGTTCCACTGCATGTGCCTCGGGGACGTCCGCTTCGAGGTGTTCGACCGGGACGGTGGGCGGCTTGCAGTCGTCGTCCTGCACCACGGGGCGACACTGAGGTGGGGACAGTGGGAGAGCGACGCCGTCCTCGCCGACGGCCGCCTGCTCCTGGCCTGGCTGGACAGGCACGGCATACCCGGCCCCATGCAACAGTTCGAGGCCGACCGGCAACGAGCGGAGGAAGGGGCCGAAGAGAAGCGCAACTGGCTGGCCGCGATGCCCGCCGGACTGGAGGGGCTCGCCGACCGGATCCTCGACCTCTCCCGCACCGGCGGCAGTCCCTCTCCCGAATTGCTCGCGGAACTCACGGACCGACTGCAACTGACGTTCCCCGACCCGGTGGAGCGGGTGCTGGCCCTGCTCGGCTGGTACGGCTCCGGCAGCGGGCGCTGCTCTGGCTACCCCGTCCACGAAGGCGTGCCTGGCGAACTGCTCGGCAGGGTGCCGATCGCCGACCTGCTCGCCGGGCTGGCTGACCCGCGGGCCGAGGAGCGGCACGACGCCGGGGCCGTGCGGCATCTGGTGGGTTGGAAGACTCGCCCGCGCCAGAAGCGGGACGTTGCCGGCCTGCCCGAACCGCTGCGCGCCCGATTGCTGGCGCACGCCCGCCACTCTGGAGACTCCGACAAACAGGGCCGCGCAGAAAGGTGGTTGGCACCCCCGCGGACCTGAGACCCGCCGGAACGTTCAGCGGCCGACGAAGGCGGCGCGGTCCGCAACAGGGAGGGGACGTGGGCAGCATGGGTTGTAGTAGCCGGAGAGCCACCGAGCCCCCGCCGCACCAAACCCGAGATCAATCGAGGGAATAGTGCACGGTCGGAATAACCCCCTCCCGCCAGTAAACCTGGAAGTCTGCGTCGGCTGCGGGCGCCGCCAGCCGGTCGCCGTCCGGCTCGCCGACGGTGTCCGCTGCCAGAACTGCCGGCCGAAGGAGATCAGGGGGTGCGGGATCTGCGGCCGCACCGCCCCATGCGAGGTCTCCCGGGCAACCGGCCAGCCCTGGTGCGAACGCTGCCAGCAGCGATGGGTGACCTGCAGCGGCTGCGGCACTGTCGCCCAGGCCCGCGGCGGCACCTGGGAGGAACTGTTGTGCGCGAAGTGCACCAACCCCGACCCCGATTTCTGGGGCCGCTGCCCCGCCTGCGCGACCACTTGGCAACTCAGCCCCCGCCCCTGCCAGCGATGTGTCCTCGACCAGAAGGTCCGCGACCTCCTCGGCGACAGCGCCGGAGCCATCAGGCCCGGACTCGCGCCCTTCCACGAGGCGTTGACGAGCGCCGAGCGCCCGGACGTCGCCCTGTCCTGGATCTCCCGCTCCAAGGCCCGGGACCTGCTGGAACGCATCGGCCGCGACGAGCGTCCCGTCACTCACGAGGTTCTCGACGAACTCCCATCGGGCAAGGTGCTGGCTCACCTGCGCAGTGTCCTCGTTGCGACCGGCGCTCTGCCGCCGCGCGACGAACGGCTCGTCGCCCTGGAGAAGTGGATCACCACGACAGTCCAAGCCCGCACGGACCCCACCGAACGCCGGATCCTGCACGGTTACGCGGTCTGGCACCACCTGCGTCGACTTCGCCGCCGTATCGGCGAACAGCACACCACCCAGCTCCAGGACCTCAACGTTCGCTGCCATGTCACTGCGGCCGACAACTTCCTCACCTGGTTCGCTGGTGAAGGACTCACCTTGGGCACTGCACGCAGCCCGACCTGGAACGCTGGATGACCGATCCCGACTTCAGCTACCGCGACGAGACCGGCCACTTCATCCGCTGGTCCGTACAGCATCGCCATGCCCACGGTCTCACCTGCGGCGCCGTCCGCTGGACCGGCCCGCAGGGCACCATCGACAGCGAGAAACGCTGGGCGGACGCATGGCGCCTCCTCAACGACAACGCGCTGCCCACCGCGGACCGCGTCGCTGGCCTGCTGCTGATCCTCTACGCGCAGAAGATCTCCGCCGTCAGTCAGCTCACCGTCGACGACGTCGACATCACTGGCGAGACCGTCGGGATCACCTTCGGAACCTCGCCCGTCATCCTCCCGACCCCGCTGGCCGCCCTGGTCCGCGAGCTCGTCGCGACCCGACACGGCAAGGCCAAGATCGGCACTCCGGACAACGTCCCTTGGCTCTTTCCTGGAGGACAACCCGGCCGTCCGCTCAGCGACAGCCAGCCCGGCATACGGCTTCACAAGATCGGCATCCGGCCCCAACAGGACCGCTCCACCGCCTTGTTCACCCTCGCCGCCGAACTGCCCGCCGCGATCCTCGCCCGGATGCTCGGCATCCACATCCAAGTCGCCGTCCAATGGCAGAAAGCGTCCGCCGGGGACTGGGCCGCCTACGCCGCAGACGTCAGCCGGCGGAACAGCTGGCCCGACCCGAGCGGAAGTGGCACATGACTCCTCATGAACAGCACCTTTGGGTCTGGGGCCGGCCTTCAACGAAGCATCATGCTGAGAATCGCGTCCCACCGCTGAAATGATCACTTCCCGGAAAACCTCCTCGTGTCGGGCGGGATCAGCCCGATATGGTCAGGCACGGACTGGTCGAGCATGGGATACGGGGGCGGCGATGGCGGGAATCCGGGTCGTGGCCTGTCTGCCCGCGGCTGCGCGGGATGACCTCGTCACGGCACTCGGGCAGGCGGTGGCACCGTTCGAGATGTACGCCAACCCGCAGTGGCGGTCTATCTGGGACTGGTGGGCGATCCGCGGAGGCAGTGACGGCAGCGGATTCTCGGCACGCCCCGGGTTCCACGACAGCACGCAGCTGATCCACGACGACCCGCGCAGCGATGGCACGCCGCTTCCAAGCCTGCCCGGGATGTGCGCCGGCGGGCCACGGGGGCTGCTGGACTTGACCGACTTTCGCGCACTCTCGAAGCGGATGGCGACCGTCCGAGCCCGAGCGGGTGATCCGTGGGATCTGTGGCACCGCCTCGCCCCCGAGCATCCGCCGATACTGCCGTGGTCGACGCTCCGCGCCCGTCACCTCGAGGATCCGCAGGGCTATCCGACGGAGCGGATGTGGGCCGACTTCACGACACAGCCGCTGCTTCAGGCGTTCGTCGCGGATCCGCTCAGTCAGATCCCGGAGCTCGGAGACATCTTGTGGTTGCACAACCAGATCGGCCTTGTCGCCGCACTCGACGGTGACCGGGCGGACTTCGTGCGCCGGGTGACCGCCCGCATCCAGCAACCCGACCTTCTCACGCTCGACGGCTGGTGGATCGAGGACGGAGATTCGCCAGTCCACGGGATCTGCGAGGACTGGGGCACCTGCCCTCACCTGGAGGATGGGTGGCACTACCAACACGACATCGGCGGGTACCTGGACGCGCTTGCCGACGATGTCCTGCTGATCAAGCTCAAGTGCCATGGGTGACCGGCCCCTGCTGGTCGCACCGACATGGCATTCGGACAGTTCCAATACCCGACTCCACCATTAGCCCGCCCCGGCGGCGCCCAGGCCGCCCTGCTTGCCGAAGTCGGAAAACTGGAAGCCGAACGCAACAAGGACCTCACCTGGCAGGTCTGGCAGGACTACAAGGCCGGTCGACGACCCGCTGGCCCCGGCGCCAAGAGCCTGCTCGACTTCTTCGCCTTCGTCGACGCCCAAGCCGACCGGGCACCCGGAGCGCCGGCCACCAAGCGCGGGGACCAAGGGGTGATGAACCTTCTTGCCCGGCGGGCGAAGACCCTGCACCTGGGCACCGCGAACTACTGCTGGTTCGCCGACCCCGCCAAGGCCCTGTGCCTGAAACTCGCCGGCACCCCGGCCGCCGACCAGCCCCTGCTGGGAATGTGCGACGCCGCGCGCTGCCCGCAGGCCACCCACCACCCCTGCCACCGGCCCGTCTGGGCCGCCAGCGCCGAGAACAAGAAGGCATTCATTGCCGCGATCGGCCGCAGCCAGCAAGTGGAGAAGACCCGGCTGCAGCAGGAACTCGACCGCGATATGCGCGGTCCTGGCCCAGCGCCTCCAAGCCCAGGAGAAGCAGCTCAAGGAAATCATGGCATTCCGACAGCTGGCCCTCTCCCGGCTCGCCGCTCAGCACCTGGAGATCGAACGTCTACGTGCCCAGTGCGTAACACGGGCGCAGGCCCCCGCCCAAGCGGTCACGCGGCTGCTGCCTAACGCATCCCTGGGGACGGTGACGTCCATCACGTCAGCAGCGATCCCGAGGCGACAGGAAAGCGACAACGCCGGGGGACCCGATACGAGCAGGCCTCGCTGCTAGCGCCTAGCTAGGGCCTGTGTGATGTTGTGATCAATCAATGGTCAGCAGGAGATCATCGATCCAGATCATCGAGGCGCGGAGGTGAAGGCCGGCGAGGTAGCTTTCCGGGCTCTTGTCATACCGGGTCGCGATG
>NZ_JBHVFE010000527.1:0-5823 GCF_042801945.1 Kitasatospora sp. NPDC057542 | reverse complement strand
GTGGAGGGGGAGACGTGAACCCGGTCGTGGAGCCGTGGGCGGAGTCCGGGACACCGGAATGCGGCGGGCTGTTCCGGGCGAACGGAACAGCGCGGCGAGCCTCCCTCCGGACGTCGACGCGCTGCCGGTCGACTTCGTCCGCCGGGCACTTGACGTCGCGGAGCGCCGCCTGCGGGGCTGGCCCGGCAGCGCGACCGGCGTCAGGGCTCCGCAGCGCGACCGGCGTCAGGCCCGGGGCGGGTCCACCGCGAAGAGCTGCTCCTCGACCTGGTCGAGGGCGACGCGCAGGGCACCCATCGCCACCACCTCGGAGCCGAGGGCCGCCAGGGCGACCTCGGGAGCGCGCAGGGTGAACTGGGCAAGGCGTTCGCGCAGCGGGTCCAGGACGCCGTCGAGGCCGGCCGCCCACCCGCCGATGACGACCAGCTGCGGGTCGATGGCCAGCACGAGTGCGGCGACGCCCTGGACGAGGCGGGTGAGGAAGCGGTCCATGGCGACCTTGGCGACCTCGTCGCCCTCCCGGGCCAGCCGCAGCACACGGGCCACGGCGGCCTCGTCCAGCGGGTTGAGGGGCTTTCCGGTGGTGGACAGCAGGCGCTCGGGGGTGACCTCCTGGCCGAGCAGGTGCAGGGCGCCGATCTCGCCGGCCGCGCCGCCGAAACCGCGGTGCAGCTTGCCGCCGATGAGGGAGCCGGCGCCCGGGCTGAGACCGGCCATCACGAAGACGACGTCGTCGGCGCCGACCGCCGACCCCTGCCAGTGCTCGGCGATGGCGGCCAGGTTGGCGTCGTTCTCGATCAGGACCGGGCAGCGGAACGAGCGCCGCAGGCGGGCGCCGAGGTCGAGTCCGGTCCAGCCGGGCATCGCGGTGCCCAGCCGGATGGTGCCCTCGCGGTCCACGATGCCGGGGGTGCCGATGCCGACCGCCCACAGGTTGTCCCGGGAGATGCCGGCCTTGCGCAGCACCTCGGCGACGGCGGTGCGGACGGCGGCGAGCCGGTCCTCGGCGTCGAGGGTCTCGTCCACCGGCTTGAAGTGACTGCCCACCACCTCGCCGGTGAGGTCGGACAGGATGACCCGGATGTCGTGCACGCCGATCTCGATGCCGAGGATGTGCCCGGCCTCGGCGCGGAAGCGGAACCAGCGGGCCGGGCGGCCGCGGCGGCCGGTGCCCGGCTGGCCGTCCTCCCTCGGCTGCTCGACCTCGGCGACCAGTCCGGTCTCGACCAGGCCCTCGATCACGCCCTCGACCGTCGGGCGGGAGAGCCCGGTCTCGCCGACGAGCTGAGTGAGGGTCACGGAGTGGCCGTTCCGCAGCGCCCGAAGCGTGACCGCCGCATTGATCCGCCGCAGCAGCGAGGAGTCTCCTCCGGTGAGCCGATCCGCCAATGCGATGCCCTTCGCCGTTCGCGCGACTGCCCTGGCGCGCGGTGTCGAGTGCGCGGTGCCCACCGAATGGCCCGCGGGGGTGCGCCCCCGGAGGACGCGGCACGGCGGCAGGGGGCCGCCTGCGCGGGGGCCGGAGGACAAGCGGAGCCTACCCGGGGACGGGCCCGGGCGGCGAGAATCCCTGCAGCTCATCCCGGCTTCGGTATCGAAATGGTACAGATCGGGTGGCGGTGCGTGATCCGGGCTTCACCGCCCGGCCACGGCGTGCGGGTAGGGGAGTCGCCGGGTCCGCTCCGACCGGCGGTAACGCGCGGAGGAGGGCGTGGGCCGGGCCCCCGTCAGTCCACCCGCGCCGCGAACAGCTGCTGCCCCAGCAGCCCCATCGGGTGCCCGTCCTCCGGCAGTGTCAGCACCGTCGGGCAGCCCGCGGCGGCCAGGGCCGCCCTCCAGTGCTCCGCCGGACGGGCGGCGAGGCCGTGGGCGTCGCCGGTGATCAGCAGGTCGAGCTGTTCGGTGGTGGGTGCGAGCAGCAGCAGCCGGCCGCCGGGGGAGAGCAGCCGGACCAGCGCCGGGACCTCCTCCGCGGTCCGTCCGGTCGCCGTGGCGAGGACGAGGTCGTAGCGGCCGCCGTCGGGGGCGGGATGGTGCTCGGTGTTCTGCCGGGGCCGGGCGGCGAGGGCGCGGGCGACGGCCGGCTCGCCGTCCTCGGGGTCGAGTTCGAGGACGCGCAGCGGCCCCGGTCCCTTGTGGGCCTCGGCGGTGCCGCGCACCAGTGCGCCGAGGGCGGCGCCGAGGTAGCCGCGGGCGGCGGCCCGGCGGACCGGGGACGCGGCCGGTCGCGGGGCCTCCTCGCCGCTGATCAGGCGGGGCAGCCGCAGGGCGCCGCGCCGGACCCGGTCCAGGGCGGCGGCCGGGCCGAGCCCGTCCGTCCAGGTCTCGACGGCCGGGCGCCAGGCCTCCCGGACCTCGGCGGCGCCCGGCCCGGGCTCGCCGCGAAAGACCGGGCCCTGGGCCCCGCCGTCCTGACGGGAGATCAGGCCGCGCCGGGCGAGTGCGTCCAGCCAGCGGACGACCCGGGGGCGTTGGGCGGGGGTGACCATGGCGGCGGCCAGCACCTCGGCCTCGGGGTAGCCGCGCGCAGGGTCGGTGAGCACGCCGCTCTGCTGGAGGGTGTGCAGCAGCGCGGCGAGCACGGCCCGGTCGAGCTGGGCGCCGAAGTCGCGGACCTGTTCGGCGGTGACGCCGATGCTGTGCTTCCAGGCGGCGGCCGAGGCGCTTTCGGCGTCGGCGCGCAGCCGGCGGTCGGCGGCCTCGGCGTTGCTGTCCGGGGCGCGGACGTGGGCGAGGACGGCGCCGAGCGCGTCGACGGCGGCGTACACGTCCTCCTGCCGGGGCTCGGGGCCGATGTGCAGGACCAGGCGCAGCGCGCCGAGGTCGTGGGCGGCGAGGCCGGGCTGTCGGCTGAGCCGCCACAGCAGCGCGGAGGGCAGGCTGAGGTGGGTGGTCCGGTCGGCGGCGACGGCGGCGAGCTGCTGCTCGGGCCGCTGCTCGGGGTCGCCGCAGTGGACGGTGCCGCCGGCCAGCAGGGTGGCGAGGGCGAGGTCGACGGCGAGGTCGCCGACCGGGTGCAGCACGGTGTGCCGGATCGGTGGCGTGCCGAGGACGCCGGCCCAGTAGCGCAGCCGTTGCTCGGCGGCCCGGGCGGCGGAGGGCGGCAGCGCGGCGTGCTCGGCGACGCGCCGGGCGAGGGCCCGGGGCAGGCCGCCCGGCGGGGAGACGCCGAGCAGCAGGCCGATGCCGCTGATCGCGCGCCCGTCGGCGACGACGGCGGGTCGGTCGCCGAGTTCGCGCAGCGCGCTGACCAGGGCGGGAGTCGTGGGCACGGTGATCACTCCGGGGTGCGGGTCGGAAACCGCACTACTGAACCATGTGGTCGGGGCGGGAAAGACTGCCCGCGAGTCAAAGTTCTGTAATGATTTTCATATCGGACAGCCAAGCTGTCGAGGCGAAGTCGCCGCGAAGTGGTCGGAACTTCGCATTCCGGAAGGTCCGTGCAATCCCTTGACAGGTGGTTCGGGTGCTGGATCAATGGAGCCACCCGAGCTGACCGAACGATCGGTAGGCAGCTCCGGCAGGCAGAGCTGCGAAGGAGCGACGATGACCGGCACCGCACCCGTCCCGAGCCGACACCTCGGGGAGCCGCTCCCGCCAGAGCTGCTGGACGCGGGCGAGCGGATGGGCCCGGAGGAGCTGCGTGCCCACCAGCTCACCCGGCTGAGGGCCACCCTGCGGCACGCGTACGACAACGTCGAGCTCTACCGCCGCAAGTTCGACGCCGCCGGGGTCCGCCCCGAGGACTGCCGCACCCTGGACGACCTCGCCCGCTTCCCCTTCACCACCAAGGCCGACCTGCGCGAGGGCTACCCCTTCGGCATGTTCGCCGTCCCGATGGAACAGGTCCGCCGGATCCACGCCTCCAGTGGCACCACCGGGCTGCCGACCGTGGTCGGCTACACCGAGAACGACCTCTCCATGTGGGCCGACGTGGTCGCCCGCTCGATCCGCGCGGCCGGTGGCCGGCCCGGCCACAAGGTGCACATCGCCTACGGCTACGGGCTGTTCACCGGCGGCCTGGGCGCGCACTACGGTGCCGAGCGGGCCGGCTGCACCGTCATCCCGGCCTCCGGTGGCATGACGGCCCGCCAGGTGCGACTGATCCTGGACTTCGAGCCCGAGATCATCATGGTCACCCCGTCCTACCTGCTGACCCTGCTGGATGAGTTCGAGAAGCAGGGCGTCGATCCGCGCAGCACCTCGCTGCGGGTCGGCATCTTCGGGGCCGAGCCCTGGACCGAGGAGATGCGGCGCGAGATCGAGGAGCGGCTCGACCTGCACGCCGTCGACATCTACGGCCTCTCCGAGGTGGTCGGCCCGGGCATCGCGCAGGAGTGCGTGGAGACCAAGGACGGGCTGCACATCTGGGAGGACCACTTCTACCCCGAGGTCGTCGACCCGTTCACCGACGAGGTGCTGCCCGATGGGGAGGGCGGCGAACTGGTCTTCACCTCGCTCACCAAGGAGGCGCTGCCGATCATCCGTTACCGCACCCGCGACCTCAGCCGGCTGCTGCCCGGCACCGCGCGGCCGGCCTTCCGGCGGATGGAGAAGGTCACCGGGCGCAGCGACGACATGATCATCCTGCGCGGGGTGAACGTCTTCCCGACCCAGATCGAGGAGATCCTGCTGCGCACCCCGGGCGTCGCGCCGCACTTCCAGCTGCGGCTCGGCCGGAAGGGGCGGCTGGACCACATGACCGTCCGGGTGGAGGCCCGGCCGGAGGCCTCGGCCGAACAGCGGGAGGCGGCGCGGGCGGAGATCGTCCGGGCGGTGAAGGACGGGGTCGGGATCACGGTCGCGGCCGAGGTGGTGGACCCGTACACGCTGGAGCGCTCGGTCGGGAAGATCAAGCGGGTGGTGGACGAGCGGGCCTGAATCGGGCCGCGGGCGCGGGCGCGGGGAGGCGGGCGTGCGGCGTGTGGCGTGCGGGCCTGCGGGCCTGCGGGCGCATCCCCGTGCCGGCGTGCGGACGCGGCCCCGTGCGGGCTCTATGCTGCGGGGCATGCCGAGTGAGCTGCCCACTCTTCAGCCCGCCGAGGACCTCGCCTTCATCCGGCGGGAGACCGTGCTGAAGCCCGTCCCCTTCGTGCCCGAGATCAGCCTGCACATGGCCGAGGACGCCATCGCCCTGTGGGAGACCACCGAGCGGGCGCGCGGGGAGGCCGGGCTGCCGCCGCCGTTCTGGGCCTTCGCCTGGGCGGGCGGGGTGGCGGTCGCCCGCTACGTGCTGGACCACCCCGAACTGGTCGCGGGCCGTACGGTGTTGGACGTCGCGGCCGGCTCCGGGCTGGTCGGGGTGGCCGCCGCGCTGTGCGGGGCGACGGAGGTGCGCGCCGCCGAGATCGACGCCTACGCGGTGGCCGCGATCGGACTGAACGCCGAGGTCAACGGGGTGCGGGTGGAAGGCACCCTGGTGGACCTGGTGGACGGCGACGGCGGGCCCGCCGAGGTGGTGCTCGCGGGCGACGTCTTCTACGAACGGGCCATGGCCGCCCGCTTCCTGCCCTTCCTGGAACGGGCCGCGGCGCGCGGCGCGACCGTCATCGTCGGCGACCCGGGCCGCGCCTACCTGCCCCGGCAGCGCTTCACCGCGGTGGCGGCGTACCGGGTGCCGGTGGTCGCGGACCTGGAGGACACCGCGGTCAAGACCACCACCGTGTGGCGCCTCGGCTGACGGTCCGTCGCCCAGCCGCTCAGTCGGGCCAACCGTGCCGGGCCGCCTTGAGGCCGGCCTCGAAACGGCGGCCAGGTCGTCTACGGCGCCGAGTTCGGCAACCCCGACGACGTTCCCATCACCTGGCTGAGCGACCGCGGGGG
>NZ_JBHVFE010000526.1:0-5867 GCF_042801945.1 Kitasatospora sp. NPDC057542 | reverse complement strand
GTCCGGCGGGCGGCGTTCCGGCGCCCGTGGGGCAGGACCCCCTGTCGCCGTGGGGTCGGCCTCCCCGTCCGCCGTGACCCGGACGGAGCAGTGGGTGTCGGAGCGGAGACGTATGCTCGACGGCGGGGAAGAGGCGCCACGAGCGCTGCCGTACGGAGCTTGGGAGCAGCAGTGGCCGTCTGGGACGACCTGGTGGGCCAGGAGCGGGTGGTCGAACAGCTGACCGCCGCCGCCCGGGCGGCCGGGGCGACGGTCGAGGCCGGTCGCGGGGCCGCCCCGGTCGAGGGCGCGAACGCCTCCCTGATGACGCACGCCTGGCTGTTCACCGGCCCGCCCGGCGCCGGGCAGGTCACCGCCGCGCGCGCCTTCGCCGCCGCCCTCCAGTGCACCAGCCCCGACCTTGCGCTCGGCGGCACGCCCGGCTGCGGGTTCTGCAACGGCTGCCACACCGTGCTGGCCGGCAGCCACGCCGACGTGAAGTACGTCCGGACGGACGGCCTCTCCATCGGCGTCGGCGACATGCGCGACCTGGTGCTGCGCGCCTCCAGCTACCCGACCGGCGGCCGCTGGTCCGTGATCCTGGTGGACGCCGCCCACCGGCTCACCGAGGCCGCCGCGAACGCGCTGCTCAAGGGCGTGGAGGAGCCCTCCCCGCGCACCGTCTGGCTGCTCTGCGCCCCCTCCGTCCAGGACGTGCTGCCGACCATCCGCTCGCGCTGCCGCCTGTTGGTGCTGCGCACCCCCGCAGCCGAGGCGGTCGCCGACACCCTGGTCCGCCGCGACGGTGTCGACCCGGAGACCGCCCGGCTCGCCGCGCTCGCCGGGCAGGGCGACATCGAGCGCTCGCGCCGCCTCGCCGTCGACGAGCAGGCCCGGACGCGCCGGGCCGAGGTACTGCGCATCCCGCTGGAGGTCGGCGACATCGGAGGCTGCCTGACCGCCGCCCAGCGCCTGGTCGACACCGCCAAGGCCGATGCCGAGGCGCTCGCCGAGACCCAGGACGCCAAGGAGACCGACGACCTCAAGGCCGCCTATGGCGCCGCCGAGGGCGGCAAGGCGCCGCGCGGAATGGCCGGTGCGGTCAAGGAGCTGGAGAAACGGCAGAAGAGCCGGGCCACCCGCACCCGCCGGGAGACCCTCGGCGTCGCCCTGCTCGACCTGCTCGGCTTCTACCGGGACGTGCTCGCCATCCAGCTCGGCTCCACCGGTGCGCTCGCCAACGAAGACCAGCGGCAAGCGCTGAACCGGGTGGCCCAGGCCGGTCCGGCGGAGAGCACGCTGCGCCGGATCGAGGCGGTGCTGGCCTGCCGCCAGGCGCTGGACCGCAACGTGGACCCGCTGCTCGCGGTCGAGGCGATGACGGTGGCGTTGCGCGCGGGCTGAGCATCGGGCCGGGCCGTCGCCCTGAGGGCGTTCCACCGGGCGGGCCACTACTCCGACGGGCGATGCCCGTAGGCCTCGCGGAGCGCGGGCCGTCCCACCTTCGAGTGAACGAGCGACACTCGCCGGGCACACCGTCGTGTGACCGTCCGCCCGTTGTGCACGCTGGGGGCCGACTGCGCTCGGTGCCGGGGCGGTCGCCTCCCGTACGCGCCGGTTCCGGTTCGGCGCGGCCCCCTCCAGAGGTGGTGCGTTCCGTGGTTCGTTCGCTCCTCATCATCCCCCTGCTGGCCGCCGCCCTCGGCGGGATCTGGCTGGCCCGGGGCGCCCAACTCCGCTGGCGCGACCTGCGCGCCGCCGAGACCTACGAGCTGACCGGTGAGCGCTGGCCGATGCTGGTGCGGGCGGCCGGGGCGATGGTCTGCGGGGTGTGCGTCACCGCTCTGACGGTGCTCACCACGCTCGGCGCCTTCGGCGGTCTCCGGCCGGGCACCCACGAGCCGAACCGGGCGGAGCCGGTCGTGGGCACGACGCGCGCGGGTTCGGACGCGGGGTCGGGTGCCGGGCCCGATGCGGGGGTGGTCCGGCAGCAGCAGCAGGCGGCGCCGCCCGCGGCCGCCGCACCGCCTGCTGCCTCGCCTGCTGCCTCGCCCGCCGCCTCGCCCGCTGCCCCGCCCGCCGCCCCGGCCGCCGT
Organism: Kitasatospora sp. NPDC057542; assembly: GCF_042801945.1. Classification (NCBI taxonomy): domain Bacteria; kingdom Bacillati; phylum Actinomycetota; class Actinomycetes; order Kitasatosporales; family Streptomycetaceae; genus Kitasatospora; species Kitasatospora sp. NPDC057542. Next base: position 3,793 of record NZ_JBHVFE010000526.1, on the reverse strand, counting down.
CGGAGCTGCCGAGGCTCCCGCCGTGGTCAGCCGCTTCGACAGCGTCGGCCACCCCGGTGGTGGCGAGCTGCTCCAGTCCGCCGTGCTCGGCCCCGACGGCCAACCCCGCAACGTGCGGGTCTGGCTCCCGCCGCAGTACGCCAAGGAGCCGAACGCCCGCTTCCCGGTCGTCGTGATGCACGCGGCCGCGCCCCGGAAGACCGCCGACGCCGAGGTCCCGGACGTCTTCGAGGGCATCGGTTCGGCTCTCCAGAGCGGCAAGGCCCACCCGTTCATCCTGGTCGCCCCCGAGGCACCGAACGGCACCGCGCACCCCTGCGAGCTGGTCGCCGCGGCCCCGGCCGCCGTCGCCGACGACGCGACGCTGCGCACCACCGTCGTGACCACCTTCCGCGCCCTGCCGCCCGGCCCGGCCTCCTGGGGAGTCCTCGGTGTCGAGGGCGGTGCGCCCTGCGCGGCCGCCGCCGTACTGTCCCGGCCCGACCTGTACGCCGCGGCCGCGGCGGTCTCCGGCCGCTACGACGCCACCGCGCTCACCCAGACCGGCGCCGAGGCCCCGGCCGGCAGCGCGGCCAAGCTGCTGCTGGCCGCCGCCAAGGCCGACTCCGCCGGGCTGGACGCGGCCCGCCGGCTCCAGTCCGCGCTGAAGGCGGGCCCCGGAGCGGCGGCCAAGGCCGAGGTGCGGATCTCCGACAACGTGCAGGACTTCACCCCCGAGCGGGAGCGGCTGCGGCTGGTCCGGCAGGCGGCGCAGTTCCTGGCCGAGGCGCTGGCCAAGGCGTCCTGAGGGCAGGCCCGGCGGCGCTACGCTGCCCGGTACCCCGGGGCGGGTGCCGGGCAGCGGCGTTTCCTCCGGGGTGCTCCGCGCGTTGGTCCGCTGGTTGTTCCACAGGTTGTTCCACGTGCTGGTCGATTGCGGAGAGGTGGCGGATGAGGACTTCCGGGCGGGCACGGGCACGGGCACGGGTAGTGGCTGCGGCGCTGGTCGTCGTCGGGCTGCTGGCGGGCGGGTGCAGCTCCGATCCGTCCGGGGCGCCGACGGCGTCCTCCTCGGACTCGGCAGCCGCGGCGGACGCGGCCGCCGGAGCCACTCCGCTGGAGCCGCTGCCCGCCGCCGTCCCGGCCGCGCTGGCGCCGTACTACGCGCAACGCCTGGCCTGGCAGCCGTGCGACAGCGGGTTCGAGTGCACGACGTTCCGGGTGCCGCTGGACTACGACCACCCGGGGGACGGGGACCTCACCCTGGCGGCCGCCCGCGCGGCGGCGGAACCGTCGGGCTCCGGATCCGGCTCCTCCGCCTCCCCGTCCGGCGCCGTCCCTCCTTCCGACTCCCAGGGCCCGCGGCTCGGATCCCTGCTGCTCAACCCGGGCGGGCCCGGCGGCTCGGCGATCGAGTACCTGGAGGCCGCCGCCCGGACGTACGACCGCGGGGTGCGGGCCCGGTACGACCTGGTCGGCCTCGACCCGCGCGGGGTGGGCCGCAGCAACCCCGTCAGCTGCCTGAGCGGCGACCGGATGGACGCCTACACCGCCGTCGGCCTGCCCCCCGGCGACCAGCACGGGATCGACGCGCTGATCGCGGCCGACAAGGAGTTCGCCGAGGGCTGCCGGAAGCAGGCCGGGGCGGCGCTCGGCCACCTCAGCACCGTCGAGGGCGCCCGCGACATGGACGTGCTGCGCGCCCTGCTCGGCGACGAGAAGCTGAACTACGTCGGCAAGTCCTACGGCACCTTCCTCGGCGCCACCTATGCCGGGCTGTTCCCGAGCCGGGTCGGGCGGCTGGTGCTCGACGGCGCGATGGACCCGGCGCTCGACTCCGTCACCGGCAACCGCGTACAGGCGGGCGGCTTCGAGACCGCCTGGGCGGCCTTCGCCAAGGACTGCGCCCAGCGCGAGGACTGCCCGCTCGGCCGCACCGAGCAGCAGGTCGGCGAGCAGCTCACCGCCCTGCTCGCGGGCGTCCGCACCGGCTCGCTGCCCACCACCGCCGACGACGGCCGCCGGCTCACCGGGCCCCAGGCGACCACCGGCGTCATCCGGGCCATGTACGCCGACTTCCTCTGGCCCAGGCTGCGCACCGCGCTCACCGACGCCAAGGCCGGGGACGGCACCGGCCTGCTGAAGCTCTCGGACGACTACTACGGGCGCAAGGCGGACGGCTCGTACCCCAACCTGATGTTCGCCAACACCGCGGTGAACTGCCTCGACCTGCCCGCGCCGTTCGGCGGACCGGAGGACGTCCGACGGGCGGTGCCGGAGTTCGAGCGGGTCTCGCCGCACTTCGGGCGCGACATGGCCTGGATGGCCCTGGCCTGCACCTACTGGCCGGTCCGTGCCACCGGCACGGCGCACACCATCCGGGCCGCCGGCGCCGCCCCGATCGTCGTCATCGGCACCACCCGCGACCCGGCCACCCCGTACGCCTGGGCCCAGTCACTGGCCGGCCAGCTGGAGTCCGGCCGCCTGCTCACCTTCGACGGCGACGGCCACACCGCGTACGGCCGGCACAGCACCTGTGTGGACGGAGCGGTGAACCGCTTCCTGCTGACCGGGGAGGCCCCGGAGCAGGGCAAGCGCTGCGACCGGTAGGGCCGGCCCGGACGGCGGGAGACCGACAGGTCGTTCTCACTTCAACCGACTACCGGTGCGACGTTACGATGAGCCTCCCCCCACCCCCCTCCCCTGCACCGGAGCTCATCGTGCTCGGAGTCAACGACCTGGCGACGTACGTCCTCGGCGCCCTCGTCATCATCCTGCTGCCCGGCCCCAACTCCCTGTACGTACTGTCCGTCGCGGCCCGCAAGGGCATCCGCACCGGCTACCGGGCCGCGGCCGGCGTCTTCGTCGGCGACCTCACCCTGATCAGCCTCACCTCGCTGGGCGCGGCCTCCCTGCTCAAGGCCAACCCGGCCGTCTTCGCGGTGGTCAAGTTCGGCGGCGCCGCCTACCTGCTCTGGATCGGCTACGGCATGCTCCGCGCCGCCCGCCAGCTCTGGCGCGAACGCCGGGCCGCGGCCGACCCCACCGCCGAACCGGCCCCCGAATCCACCGAGCAGCCCTTCCGCCGCGCCCTGGTGATCAGCCTCCTCAACCCGAAGGCCATCCTCTTCCTGCTCTCCTTCTTCACCCAGTTCGTCGACCCCGCCTACGGCCGGCCCGCCCTCTCCTTCGCCCTCCTCGGCGGCGTCCTCCAGACCTTCAGCTTCCTCTACCTCTCCCTCCTGATCTTCGCGGGCACCACCCTCGCCACCGCCTTCCGCCGCCGCAAGCGACTCTCCGCCACCCTCACCAGCGGCGTTGCCGTCCTCTTCGCCGGCTTCGCCGCCAAACTCGCCGTCTCCTCCGCCTGACCGCCGCCCCGGTATCCCGTTACGGATCACCCGCGAACCTGTGTAGACTGGCCCGCGTTGCCACGACACGTCGGCAACGGTGCCGCCTTAGCTCAGTTGGCCAGAGCAACGCACTCGTAATGCGTAGGTCGCGGGTTCGAATCCCGCAGGCGGCTCAGTGAAGGCCCAGGTCAGATAGCCCATGACCTGGGCCTTTTGCCGTTTCTTGGCGTTTGGGCAGGTGGCGGCGACGCGCTACGAGATCGCTTGCGTGAGCGATGCGTGAGTCAGCCGACACCCAGGTGGTTCTCCCTCGGCGGCATCTCCCCAATGCCCGGCCGCTGTCCGTCCTCGGCCCGCTGAAGGCCACCACGGTGATCGGCATCGCGGGAAGACGACAGGCCTGGAATATCGAATCTCCGCCAGTTCAGATCAACGTGTCCTGCGGGCAGCCGCCAGCTGAC
>NZ_JBHVFE010000525.1:0-5868 GCF_042801945.1 Kitasatospora sp. NPDC057542 | reverse complement strand
GGCCCCGTCCTCCCGCTCGGGAGGGCGGGGCCGCGGCGTTTCGGCGGGGCTTGCGCGGCGTTCCCCGCGGTCAGTGGACGCAGAACTCGTTGCCCTCGGGGTCCTGCACGACGGTCCACTCGCCGCCGGGCTCCCTGACGTGCCGCACGACGGTGGCGCCGAGGCCTTCGAGGCGGGCGACGGTGGCCTCGCGCTCGCCCGGGCCGGGGTGGACGTCGAGGTGCAGGCGGTTCTTGCCCTGCCTGGGCTCGGGGACGGCCTGGAACAGGACGCGGCGGCCGAGGCCGGTGTCCGAGGCCGGGTCGAACGGGTCCTCGGGGTGGCGGACGGCCGCCAGGGAGCGCCAGGCCGGGTGGCCGTCCACCTCGGTGAGGGCCTCCGGGCCGACCGCGCCGGCGGCGAGCAGCCGGGTGATCAGCGCGCCGTGGTCCTCCAGCGTGTACTCCAGGGCGGCGGCCCAGAAGGCGGCCTGGCGGTGCGGGTCGGCGCAGTCGATGACGAGCTTCCAGTGCAGCGGCATGTAACCGTTTATATCGGTTACCAATGGGCCGGGCAATGGCAGGCCGTCGGAAGCTGTCAAAAAGGCGCCCGTGTAGGCGAGTTGGCGGTGGGAATACTGGCTGGACGGAGTAGGGGGAGGGGACTCGACCGATGGTGCAACAGGATCCGCCGGGGGGCGTCGAGGCGCAGCTGCTGCCGGAGCTGTTCTGGACGGCGGACAAGGCCTCGCTGGACGGCCAGCGCGAGACGCTGCGCTGGTACCGCGGACTGATCGCGATGCTGGTGATCGCCGCTGTGATCGGGTCGTTCCCCGGCCCGGCCGACAAGGGTGACTTCGACGTCTGGCCGCTGTTCTCGGTGGCCGCGTTCCTGGTGGCCGGCTACTTCTGGTCCCGGCTGCGCCGCAGCAACCCGCAGGGCCGCTGGTACCAGGCCAGGGCGGCGGCCGAGTCGGTCAAGACGCTGGCCTGGAAGTACACCGTCCGGGCCCGGCCGTTCGACGGTGCGGCCGAGTCCGCGGACGTCGACCGCGGTTACCTGCTCCAGGTCGAGGACGTGCTGCGGGCCTTCGAGGACCCGGAGATCGTGCCGCCCGGCAGCGTCGCCGAGATCACCCCGGAGATGCGCCGGCAGCGTGCCGAGAACCTGACCGCCCGGCGCACCCTCTACCTGCGCACCCGGGTCGAGGGCCAGCGCACCTGGTACCGCTCCCGGGCCGAGGCCTGCGACTCCCAGGCGGTCTCCTGGGGGCTCGGCATCGCGGTGCTGATCATCGTCGGCGCCGCTGCGGCCGTCGCCCAGGCGACCGGCGCGTTGCCGGTGCACGTCTTCGGCGCCACCTCGGCCGCGGCCGCGGCGATCATCGCCTGGACGCAGCTCAAGCAGCTCGGCCCGCTGGCCGCCGCCTACCAGCTGGCTGCGCGCGAGCTGGAGAACGTCGGCAACCAGCTGTCCGACCTCGACCCCCGGGCGCCGGACGCCGAGGCGCGCTGGGCCCGGCTGGCCGCCGACGCGGAGGACGCGGTCTCCCGGGAGCACACCACCTGGCGGGCCCGCCGGGCGTTCCCGCGCTGAGCCGGGCGCTGCGCGCCGAGCCGGGCGTCGCGCGGCGAGCGGGACGGGTCCGGGGCGCGGCGGCAGAGGGTACGCCACCGGAACGGGGACTTGGGGAGATCCGGCGAAACGCGGGGCACAGGTGTGCGGGGTGCGTGAGAGTAGGGCGCCCAGGCACGGACCGTAATCATTACGTGTCCATGCCCTGGTTTCATCGCCTGCGCGCGACCCCAGTTCCCGCCGGAGGCCCTCCTTGCGCATTCTCCTGATCGCCAGCGCGTTCAACAGCCTGACCCAGCGCGTCCACACCGAGCTGCGCGAGCGCGGCCACCAGGTCGCGGTCCAACTCGCCCTCGGCGACGAGCAGATGAGGGCGGCGGTGGTCCGCACCGACCCCGAGCTGATCGTCTGCCCGATGCTGACCAAGGCCGTCCCGCAGGACATCTGGTCCACCCGGACGGTCCTGATCGTGCACCCGGGACCCACGGGCGACCGCGGCCCCTCCTCGCTCGACTGGGCGATCACCGAGGGTGCGGAGCGCTGGGGTGTCACCGTGCTGCAGGCCGTCGCGGAGATGGACGCCGGCGACATCTGGGCGTCCGTCGAGTTCCCCGTCCCGGCCTGCGGCAAGAGCGAGTTGTACCGGGGCGAGCTCGCCGACGCCGCCGTCGAGGCCGTCCTGCTGGCCGTCCAGCGGTACGAGGGCGGGCTGTTCACCCCCGAGCCGCTGGACTACGCCCGGCCGGACGTGCACGGCGAACTGCGGCCCTTCCTGCGTCAGGAGGCGCGCCGGATCGACTGGGAGCAGGACGACACCGCCACCGTTCTGCGCAAGCTGCGCGCTGCGGACTCCCAGCCCGGCGTGCTGGACGAGCTGTACGGGCGGGAGTTCTTCCTGCACGGCGGCCACCCCGAGGACGAGTTGCGCGGCCCGGTGCCCGGCGCCGTGCTGGCCACCCGCGACGGCGCGATCTGTCGGGCCACGGTGGACGGCGCGGTGTGGATACCGCAGCTGCGCCCGCGCCGCACTCCCGGCGGGCCGGTCACCTTCAAGCTGCCGGCCGCCACGGTGCTCGCCGACGAGCTGTACCGGGTCCACGAGGTGCCGGTGAGCCCGGAGCGGGCGGGCCGTCGGGAGACCTGGTCGGAGCTGCGCTACCGCGAGGACGGCGACATCGGCTTCCTCGAATTCGCCTACGCGGGCGGGGCGATGAGCACCGAGCAGTGCCGCCGGCTGCTCGCCGCCTACCGGGAGGCGGCCGAGCGGCCGACCTCGGTGCTGGTGCTCGGCGCGCCCCGGGACTTCTACTCCAACGGGATCCAGCTCAACGTCATCCAGGGTGCGGCCTTCCCGGCGCTGGAGTCCTGGGAGAACATCAACGCGATGGACGACTTCGTCGAGGCGGTGCTGACCACGACGGACAAGGTGACGGTGGCGGCGCTGGCCGGGAACGCGGCGGCCGGCGGGCTGATGGCGGCGCTCGCCGCCGACGAGGTGTGGTGCCGCGAGTCGGCGGTGCTCAACCCGCACTACCGGCTGATGGGCCTGTACGGATCCGAGTACTGGACGTACACCCTGCCCCGCCGGGTCGGTGCCGAGCAGGCCGAGCGGCTGACCGCCGAGGCGCTGCCGGTCGGGGCCGGACACGCCCGCCGGATCGGCCTGGTGGACCGTACGGTCGGCGGGGACGCGGCCGGGTTCCGCCGCTGGGTGGCCCGCGAGGCGGCCCGGATCGCCGCCTCGCCGGAGCTCACCGGGCGGCTGGTGGACAAGAAGCGCCGCCGCGCGGCCGACGAGGAGGCCAAGCCGCTGGCCGAGTACCGGGCGGAGGAGCTGCGCCGGATGCACGCCAACTTCTACCGGGCGGGCGAGCCGTACCACGCGCTGCGGCGGGACTTCGTGCACAAGGTCTGCCCGGTGGCCACGCCGGAGCACGTGGCGGGGCTGCTCGGGCGGCCCGGGCAGCCGTAGCGGCAGGGAGGCCGGGGGCGGGCTCGGGCGACGCCCGGCCGGGGTGGGGGGCCCGGCCGGACGCCCGCTCGGGCCCCGCTCCCGTGCCCGGCCTCAGGGCCGGGCCGCCCCGCCCAGCGGTGGCCGCCGCTGCGGGGCCTGCGGGCCGTCCGGGCCGCCCGGGGTGCGCGCGGCCCATGCGGCCCCGGGGGCGCGCGGGGGCAGCGGGGCGGCCGGACCGGCCAGCAGGGGCCGGGAGTTGGGCCGGCTCGGCGAGACGGCGAAGGCCAGCGAGCCGAAGAAGACGTAGCAGCCGAGCCCGACGCCGAGCGGGAAGATGAACTGGAGTGCCATCACGCCGTCCTCGGTGGAGCGTGAGAAGTCCAGGTGGACGGAGAGCGCCGCCATACCGGTGTAGTGCATCGCGCAGACCGCCACGCCCATCACCGGCGCCGCGGCGAGCACGGCGAGCGTGCCCCGGATGTTCAGCGCGGCCCAGAGCGCGGCCGTGGCCGCGACCACGGCGATCGCCACCGAGGCCGCCACGGTGGGCAGGTCGTAGCCGAGCCGGCCGGGCAGGACCATCGCGGCCATGCCCAGGTAGTGCATCGCGGCGACCCCGAGGCCGGTGGTCAGCCCGCCGACCAGGAGTGCCAGGGCGCGGTGCCGCCAGTACCCGACGGTGAAGAGCCCGACGCCGACCACGGTGACGGCGACCAGCAGGCTGAGCACGGTGAGCCCGGGCCGGTAGCTGATCTCGGCGCCGGTCACGGAGAAGCCGAGCATCGCGATGAAGTGCATGGACCAGATCCCGGCCCCGAGCGAGGTCGAGGCGAACAGCAGCCAGACGGCCCGGGTGCGGCCCTGGGAGACGAGTGCCCAGCGGGCGCTGCGCAGGGCGACGAAGGCGCCGAGGCAGGCGACGAAGTACGAGACCGCCGGTGTCACCCAGCCGTGGTCGGCATGGTGGATCTCACCCAATAGAGCTCCCTGGACGAGGGTTGAGGGCACCGGGGCGCGGGCGGACGCGGCTGGCCGGGGAAGGCGCGCGGCAACGGGCACCGGAGCGGGAACGCGGTCCCGCGGGGAGGAGCCTGGCATGTGGTGCCCCTGACAATCGGGGAGAGTAGCCACTGCCCGGCGGTCGCACAATGTTCGCGTTTTTCGTGAAGTCCCAGGTCAGGATGGGCCTTTACGCGGCCTGCATGATCCCGGCACCAATCCCTGACACCGTCTGCGCACCGTCCCCAGGCCTCGTGCGGGGGTCGCCCGCCCCGCTTGGCGGCTACTCCAAGGGGGCTAGTCCGAACGGGTGGCCGGCCGGGTCGACCAGCACCCGCAGCGTGCGGCCGTGCTGGTAGGCGGGCTCGGTGGCGCCGAGCGCGAGGGCCTTCGCGGTGGCCTCGTCCAGGTCGTCGACGTAGAAGTCGAGGTGGAAGTGCTTGCTGCCGTCCGGTTCCGTCCACGGCTCCGGCCGGTACCCGGTCACCCGTCCGAAGCCCAGCGGGCTGCCGCCCTCGGGGTTGTCCAGGATTGCGAAGTTCTCGTCCGTGTGCCTGGTCTCCCACCCCAGCAGCTCGCCGTAGAACGAGGCCAGCGCGACCGGGTCGGCGCAGTCGATGGTCACCATGGCGAGCCGGGCGAAGCCGGTGTCGCCGGGCCCGTTCTGCGTGGACCGCTCGGACGACTGCGGCCGTTCGGACCGCTCGGACTGCTCGGTGGCGAGGTCGGACATGGCAGGTCGGCCCTTCTGGGAGTCGAGAGCTGGGGCCCATGACCAATATGGCACCGGGGCGACCCTCCGGCGCGGCGGCGGATCTCATTTTCCTTAGCGAGAGTAATGACGTAGGCTAAAGAGATGCCCGAGATGTCCGAGCAGGACTTCGCAGCGATCAGTCAGCTGCGGTCGTCCACGATGCGCCTCTCCCGACGACTCAAACACCAGCGGGTGGAGGAGTCGCTGAGTCCCACCGAGATGGGGGTGCTGGGCACCCTCGCCCGGTGCGGGAAGGCGACGCCGGGTGAGCTCGCCCGGAAGGAGCACGTGCAGCCTCCTTCGATGACCAGGATCGTCGCGATGCTGGAGGAGAAGGGGCTGGTGCGGCGCGAGCCGCACCCCGAGGACCGCCGCCAGGTGGTCGTCAGCAGCACCGAGCAGGCCGAGACGATCCTCGCGGAGAGTCGTCGACGCCGGAACGTCTGGCTCGCCGAGCTCGCCCAGGGGCTCGACGAGGAGGAGTGGGCCGTCCTCCGCGAGGCCGCGCCCGTGCTCTACAAGCTCGCACACCTCTAGGCACACCTAATCCGGCAAGCCGCCGGAAGGACAAGGAGCACTGCATCACCGCAGGACCTGTCTCTTATAC
>NZ_JBHVFE010000524.1:0-5873 GCF_042801945.1 Kitasatospora sp. NPDC057542 | reverse complement strand
TCGCAGCCGCGGCCCCGGGACTACCTGCGGATCACCCGTGGATCACTTGGCCTTCTTCGAGAAGTACTCGAACATGTGCTGGGCCACGTCCTCCAGGTACGGACCGGCCTCGTAGGTGTTCGCGCCGTTGCCGATGGAGGTGTCGCTGACCAGGGCCGGCTTGCCGTCCTTGGTCGCGTACCAGCCGCCGCCGCTGCTGCCGCCGGTCATGTTGCAGCCGATCAGCAGCATCGCCGGGCGGCTCGGGTCGCCGGTCTTCTGGGACGGCTTGCCGCCGTCGCAGTGCTCCAGCTCCACGCCGTCGAAGGGCTTGCCCTCCGGGAAGCCGTAGTTGCTGACGGCGCCGACCTGGTCACGCGGGGCGTTGAACCAGAGCGGGACGGAGCCGCCGACGGTCTCCTCCAGCGACTTGCCGCCCGGGTTGGGGTTGGCGACCTTGATGATGCCGAAGTCGTACTGGCTCCACGGACCGCCCTTCTCCGGGTCGGCCTCGGCGGTCCACTGCGGCGAGACCATGCCGGAGGTGGCCGTCCACTCGCCGTACGGCTCGGCGTCCTCCAGCTTGGCCTGCTTGTTGCCGTTGCTCAGCACGCCGTTGCTGTTGAAGGCCGGGGCGAAGGTGATGTCGGTGTAGTACTTGTTGCCCTTGCCGCCGTGCAGGCAGTGGCTGGCGGTCCACACCAGGTTGCTCTTGCCCGGGTTGGCCGGGTCGGAGACGACGGTGCCGGAGCACACGTAGTCCTCGTTGCCGTCCTTGAAGAAGATCTTGCCGTTGACGTGCATGTTCTTCGGGAACGGGTGCGCCACGGGCTTGGCCGGGACCATGGCGGGCAGCTGGTCCGCGCCGCCGCCCGGCTGGGCGGCGGTGGGCTTCGCGGTGGGCTGGCCGGTGGCGGGCGCGCCGGTGGTCGGTGCGGCGCCGGTGGGCTGCGCGGGCGGCTGGGACGCGTCCGGGGCGGGCTGCGGCAGCGGCTTCGGCTTGGCCTCCAGCAGCTTCTGCAGGGTCCAGTAGCCCTTGACGGCCGGGGTGATGACGTTCGCCTGGGCCCACTTGTCCCAGTCCTCGAGCTTCCAGGTCTTCAGCTCTTCGAGCGTCGGAAGCTTGATCGGAGCCGCGCCCGGCTTGCCGGAGGCGTCGGCCGTGACGCCGGGAGCCGCGGTCACGGCCGGGTCGGCGTTGTCGGGGCCGCACGCGGTGGCGACCACCATGGTCAGCGCGGCGACGGAGGCGCCCAGGACGGCACGGCCGGGCCGGGATATCGGTGACATGAGTTCAAATCCCCCTGTTGACTACCGCCATGCGGCCCGTTCCCCGGGTGCGGCCCCACTCGGCCGCCGGCATGGCAGGTGAGGAGTCTGCCATGCGGCCCGGGAACTCCTGACATCCGCCCCGGACCGGGACGGGGCTGTCACCGGACCGGGGCGAGACCGTCACCGGATCGGCACGGGATCGGCACCGGGCCTCCGCCGCGGCGGCTGGGGGCTCGGCGGGCCCGGCGCCCGGTAAATCGGTTGCACGCCTCGTACGGGCTGCCTACCGTGGTCCGGGTCATCAGCCAGACAAGGAGAAGGCCGTTGCTCTACTGAGGTCCCGGGACACCGCCCCCGCCGCGCAGGCCCTGTTGCCGTTGCGCGGTGCGCGAGTGTGCGACCTCAGTCACGGCCCGTGGCGCTCCTCTGCGTGACGCCACCCCTTCGTTCCCTCCGGCCGTACCCGGTTCCGCACCCGCGGTGTCTCCCCGTGTTGCTCACCACCCCTTCGGCAACCACCCCGGGAGGCCTGTATGGCACACCAACCCACCACCACCGCCGTCCTCTGCACCGAGCTCTCGTTCGAGTGGCCCGACGGCAAGCCCGTCCTGGACGGCTTCCAGCTCGCCGTCGGCCCCGGCCGCACCGGCCTGATCGGGCTCAACGGCGCCGGCAAGTCCACCCTGATGCGGCTGATCGCCGGCGAGCTCACCCCCACCGGCGGCACCATCCGCGTCGACGGCGAACTCGGCTACCTTCCGCAGGGATTGACGCTCGACACGACCCTGCGGGTGGACGAGGCGCTCGGCATCCGCGGCGCCCGCGAGGCCCTGCACGCCATCGAGTCCGGCGACACCGACCAGCGCCACTTCGACGCGATCGGCGACGACTGGGACGTCGAGGAGCGCGCCCGCGCCACCCTCGACCGGCTCGGCCTGCACCGCCTCGGCCTCGACCGCACCACCGGCGAACTCTCCGGCGGCGAGGCGGTGCTGCTGCGGCTGGCCGCCCTGCTGATGGCCCGCCCCGACGTCCTGCTGCTCGACGAGCCCACCAACAACCTCGACCGGGCCGCCCGCGAGCGGCTCTACGAGACGGTGGCCGGCTGGAACGGCGTGATGCTGATCGTCAGCCACGACCGCGAACTGCTCCGGCACGTCGACCAGATCGCCGACCTTCGGGGCGGCGAAGTCACCTGGTACGGCGGCAACTTCGAGGACTACGAACGCACCCTCGCGGCCCAGCAGGAGACGGCCGAGCGGCTGCTGCGCAACGCCGAGGCCGACGTCCAGCGCCAGAAGCGGGACTTGGCCGACGCCCGCGTCCGGCTGGATCGCAGCGCCGCGTACGGCAAGAAGCGCTCGGTCACCCGCAACGACCCGCACATCTTCGCCGGGATGCTCAAGCGCAAGGGCCAGGAGACGGCCGGCCGGCTCCAGGGCATGCACACCGAGCGCCTGGAGGAGGCCAAGGCGCGGCTCAGCGCGGCCGAGGAGGCCGTCCGGGACGACGCGGAGATCCGGATCGACCTGCCGCGCACCGCCGTCCCGGCCGGCCGCACGGTGCTCACCCTGGACAAGGTCCGGCTGCCCTACGGCACCACCGCCGACCTCGACCTGCGCGGGCCCGAGCGGATCGCCCTGGTCGGCCGCAACGGCGCCGGCAAGTCCACCCTGCTGCGCACCATCGCGGGCGAACTCGCCCCGCTGGAAGGGGAGGTCATCACCCCGGTGCCGCTGCGGCACCTCCCGCAGCGGCTCGACCTGCTGGACGACGAGCGCTCCGTCGTGGAGAACGTCAAGCTGTTCGCCCCCGCCGCCGGGGACAACGCGGTCCGTGCCCGGCTCGCCCGCTTCCTGTTCCGCGGCGCCCGGGCCGACCAGCCCGCCGCCACCCTCTCCGGCGGCGAGCGGTTCCGCGCGACGCTGGCCGCCCTGCTGCTGGCCGACCCGCCGCCGCAGCTGCTGCTGCTCGACGAGCCGACCAACAACCTGGACCTCGCCAGCGTCCGCCAGCTCACCCAGGCGCTCGCCGCCTACCGGGGCGCGCTGATCGTGGCCAGCCACGACCTGCCGTTCCTGCGCGGCCTGGGCCTCACCCGGTGGCTGGAGCTGGACGGCGAACTGCGGGCGGTGGAGCCGATGTAGCGCCTACCGCTGCTGATCCTGCCGACTCTGCCGGTCCTGGGCGTCCTGGGCGTCCTGCTCGCCCCGGGCATCCTCGACGAGCATCCGGCGGGCCGTGCTCAGGGCCGAGTCCCTGAGCGCGGCCAGCTCGTCGGCGGTGAACACCGGGGTGCGGACGTTCGGCGGGATGCCCGGTCCGTCGAAGGTGCTGCCGTCCCGGGTGAGGTACTTCTCGTTCGGCAGGACGGCCATGAAGTCCGGCGAGAGCGTCTTGATCAGGATGTCGGAGAAGACGCCCTGGGTGTTCTCACCGACCCGGAGCACCTGCGGGGACCGGCCCATCATGGCCTGGGTGAAGGTCTCGGCCGCGCTGGTCGAGATCGAGGAGGTGAGCACCGCCACCGGCCCGGTGAAGTGCCGTCCCGCCGAGGGCCGCACGACCACCGGCTCGGGCCGGGTGAACCTCGTCGGATCGGCCGGGTCGTTGCGTGCCACCTTCCGGTAGGCGACGTAGGGGCGATCGGTGAGCCGGGCGGCGATGTGCAGCCCGAGCGCGTCCGAGCCGCCGCCGTTCAGCCGCACGTCGACGACCAGACCGGTGGGTCGGTTCCGGGCGTCCAGCAGGGCGTCCAGCGCCCGGTCCAGTTCGTCGACCTGGCTCTGCTGGTCGCCGTCCGTGTAGTCGTCGAAGCTGCTCACCCGGAGGTAGCCGAGGCCGTCGGGGAGTCGGCCCACCCCGAGCCGGCCTCCGGCGAAGACCTGCTCCGGGCCGGTGAGCTGGGCGGCCGAGGCCTGCCGGGCCCGCGCGGTCAGTTCCTCGGTCCGCACGGTCGACCCCGGCCGCTGCCCGCCGAAGACCTCCCTGGGCTGCCCGTCGACCACCCGGGCCAGTCCGGTGTGCGCGTCGCCGAGCGGGCGGAGCATGTCCACGAGGACGGCCTGCAACTGGTCGGCCGTCGTCGTCGGGGTGATCGTGCGCCGCTTCTCGTCCCGGGCGGCGTGCCAGTCGATCCCCTTGGCGGCGAAGAAGGGGTAGTTCTCCTCGAAGTTCTCCCAGAACCGGTCGAAGACCGCGAGCGGGTCGTTCGGGGCCGGCGCGGCGCACAGCGGCGGCAGGGCGTCCAGCCGGCTGAGCGCCTTGCTGCCGACCCCGCCCTCCTCGCGCTCCACGGCCCGGTTCCGGCCCTCGGGGGTGAGCGTCAGGGCGAGGTTGCCCACGCCGTAGCGGGTGGTGCCGTCCGGGCCGGGCGGACCGGTCCGCGTCCCGGTGACCCACCCCGGCACGCAGCTGTGCGCCGTCACGTCGTACGTGGTGAGCCGGCCCCCGGAGACCGCGATCAGCAGGCCGTAGCCCTCCGTCCGCCAGACCCCCTCCAGCGGGTTCGCCCGCCCTCCCCGGGCCGCGGCCGCCCCCGGTGCCGCCAACCCCACCGCCATCGCGAGCGCCACCGCCGCGGCCGCCGCCCTGCCGATACTCCTCTGTGTCATCTCCGGCCTCCGCCGAACCCCGGTCTCCCCCGCGGAACCCCTCCGCCACCGCTCCCTCCCGACGTTACGGCCGGCCCCATCGCCCGGGCGTCATCCCCCGTGCCGCACCCGCTTCCTCCTCCGGGACCATCCGGAGTCGGGCGGAATGGTCCCTGGCGCTCTCGACAACAACCGTTTTGACGGTGGGTGAAAGTCCGTCACCCGTGGCCCCAACTGTCCTTGGCTCCAGTAGCATCGGCAGCATGCCTGCGCTCAACATCGAGTACACGGAGCACGAACTCGCCGCGATCCGCGAGGCCGCCGCCGCGGACGGCAAGACCGTGAAGGCGTACGTCCACGACCTGAGCGTGCGGGAGCAGCAGCGGCGGGTCTTCGTGGACCACGCGGTGGCGTTCTGGAAGGCGCACCGGGCCGAGTTCGACGCCGCGTTCCCCGAGGACGCACCCGCGGCGTGAGGGGCGGGGGCGCGACGCGATGAGGGGCGGGGGAGTGGCGCTGCTCCACGTCGACCTGCGCTGGCTGCTCGACGTCCAGGAGCTGGCCTCCCCGGAGGACCTCAGCGTGCGGGACTACTCGGCGCTGCAGGCCGCCGTCGCCCGGCACCGGGTGAACACCGCGCAGCTCGGCCACGACGCGGACCCGGCCTGGTGCGCGGCCACCCTGATGCACACCATCGTGCTGCTGCGCCCGCTGCCGGTGCGCAACAACCTGTACGCCTGCATGACGACGGCCGCGTACATGCACGCGGCCGGGGAGGGGATCGACCCGCCGTACGGGGCGCTGGTGGAGCTGGCCCGCGGCATAGCGGAGGGCCGGGCGGACGTGTACGCGGCGGCCGACCGGATCCGCGACTGGCGGATCTGAGGCCGACCGCCGCGGCGGTCCCCTGCGGGGCTGGTCCTTCGGCCCCGGCCGCAGCCCGCCCGCGGTCCGCGTCCCGAGCCGGTATCCGCGTCCCGCCCGCGGTCCGCGTCCCGAGCCGGTATCCGCGTCCCGCCCGCGGACAGC
>NZ_JBHVFE010000523.1:0-5880 GCF_042801945.1 Kitasatospora sp. NPDC057542 | reverse complement strand
CAGCGCCGGGGTCACGGCGCGGCTGCTCTGCTCGGCGGCCCGGTGGTGACTGTGGTGGGGCCGCCGTGGCGGGAATGCTAGACCCGCTGGTCGGTAGGTGGCCAGGGCTTTGACCTTGGATTTTTCGGCCGCAGACATGCCATCTGGAGGGGTTGGATCCGGGCTCTGTCCAGGTGCGTGGGCTGTCTGGGGCTGAGGTGGGTGGGTCCCCCACCCACCAGGGGCGCGACAGCGCGCCGGCCACTCCGGCGCCAGCCTCCAGGACACCCTCCACGGCGGCCTGCCGGCCACCCAGACCCCACCCACCACCCAGGCACCGGCAGCCCGGCACCCAACAGACCCGCCCGGCCCGAACGAGGGCCTGGCCCGAACGGCAGCGCGGCAGACAAGAAGGCGGGGCGCAGCGGCGGCTATAGCACTACAGATGATCTTGTCAGCTACGTTTCGTCCGTGACGAATCAGCAGCAGGGCGACATGCACGACATCCGTGAACGCAGTGAGATCCCGGAGCGGTTGCTCAGCAGGACGTGCGGTTGGTGCGGGGAGGAGATGACCTACCCGCCGCGGCGCTGCGAGGACAGCTGGGAGTTGTGCGCCGCGTGCGGCGCGTGCTTGTGCGACGGGGAGGGCGACGAGGTCTGCCGGAAGTACCGGGACCAGTCGCGCCGGTGCTGACGACGGCGTGCTCCTGGTGGTGCTCGTCGTCCTGGTGCTCGTGGCTGGGGGAACACGTCATACGCCCGCCGGGCCGCCTCCCCGCCCCGCAGACCCACCCGCTCCCCCACCGATAGATCCCGTACCACCGCGCGGTGCAGGGCCGACAGCGACAGCACCGGTCCTGTATCGGGGTCGTCCGCTGCGCGGGCCACCAGTTCACGGTGGACAGCCGAGACGTTGCCTCCCCAGAACGCCAGCAGACGCCGGATCTCCGGGGTGATGGTCAGCTGCGGGCGAGGGCGCGGCGAGAACCGGCCCTCTTTACGCGCCGCGGCGATCCAGTACCACACCGCCCACATGGTCACCCCTAGAGACGAGGCGACCAGCCGCACATGAGCCGTGGTCAGTTCGCCTCGGCTGTCCAGGTCCATCAACCGGGCCACCACGGCTTCCCGGTCCGGCACCGGCCCGAGCGGATCCAGAGCGACCACCACACCCCCACCTGTCGACAGCACGAGACCCGCGAACCCTCCGAGTCCGGCGGTCTCCTTTCAGCGGCAGGCTGTCCTCCGTCTCCGTTGCTCATCCCGACACGCCGGGAGACAGCACTCGATCGAAGGGAAGCTTCGTGGGCGGTGTTTCACCAGCGCCGAGAACGCCGGCAGCCAGCCACTGGACCTGGCTGACAGGCCAAACTCGACGCAGTCGGCGTCCACTCCTCATCGCGGCCTCGGCGCGATGCTTCACCGGATCCCAGGCAGGCCGTGCGCCAGGGGCCGCCTGGAGGGCTCCTGACCGGCCGTAACCGGCCGTCGGCCTTGGAACGCCTGCGGCGAACCCGGTGAGAACCGCACGTCGAACGCGAGCGTCCCGCGCGGCGGCCATCCGCCCCGTGTGTCAGGCGTGGCGGTGTTCCTCCGCGTCTGGCTGGCGGGCCTGCGTGTGCGACAGCATGATCCGGCGCCGGGTGGGGTCCACGTCGGTGATCATCACGGTGAGCCTGTCCCCGACCCGGACGGTGTCCTTGGGCGGGCCTGCGGGTGGCTGTGCGAGTTCGGTGCTGTGCACGAGCCCCTCGAAGCCGTCCGCCCGGTCCTCGATGCGGACAAAAACGCCGAACGGCACGATCTTGGTGACCTCTCCGGTGACGATCCGGCCCACCTGCTGCGCGATCTGCAGCATCGGGTCGTCCTGCAGTCCTTTGAGGGACAGCGGTACCCGTTCCCGCACCAGGTCGACGTCGAGGACCTCCGCCGTGATCTGCTGGCCGACTGCGACGACATCGCAGGGGTGACGGATGGGGCGCCAGGACAGTTCGGGAATGTTGATCATCGCGGTGAAACCGCCGATGTCGACGAACGTGACGCCGAAGCTTGCGATCTTGGTGACGGTGCCGGTTACGGTCTGGCCGCGGCGGAGGGTCTGGAGGAAGGCCCAGTCCCGGTCACTCGGGGTCGGCTCCGTACGCCACCGGGCGCGCAGGACGCCGTCCCCGTCGGGCAGCACGGCCGTGAACAGAGGGCTGCGCCCGTCGACGTCCACGGGCAGAACGGCGGCGGCACGGGCGCCGCGGACCTGGGCGGCCAGTGCCGTGAACTGGGTCTCGTCGGCGACCGTGCTGGTGATCCAGCCGTCCTGGTCCTCCCACACGAATTCGACCAGGCCCTCGTCCGGGAGGCCGGCCACAACCGCGGCGGCATCGGTGGAGAGGTCCGGCCAGACAGCCAGACGGGCCCGCGGGGTCAGCCGGGCGCGCACTGCATCGAGCGTGCTATCGGCGAGCCGGTGCCAGCGGGAGGCGTTGTCGATGTGCATCTCCTCCAGGAGCGCCGCCTCGCGCGTCGCCACGCACCAGCGCACCCGCGCCCAGAAGACGTCGTCGGCGGGGCGCTGCTCCCCCGGCTCGTCGAACATCGCCTCGTAGGGGGAAGCGTCCAGTGGTTCGGGGAAGAGCCCCAGTTCGCGGGTGCGCGCCAGCGCCGCTTCGCAGGGCACGTTGCTGCTCACATACACGTACTGGTCCCAGCCGACGTGCACGGCGAAGATGTCCTCGGCCTCCAGACGACACCAGGCGCCGCCGTCGCGCAGCATCGCCCGCACCACCTCCAGGCCGAGCGACACCGATACCTGCGCCCCGTCATGGAAGCCGGTCAGATCGGACGGGAAAAGGCCTGCCAGACCACCGTCCTCGGCCGTCGGCTTTGAGCCGAAGTGCACGAAGCCGAGTGGGGCCTGAGGCTCGCGGACAGCCAGGTGCCGCACACCGCTGTCCTCGGCGAAGGCGGCAACCGCCTCGAGGTAGGCCGCCTCGACGGGCCCGTGGTCGCTGACCGCCTCCTCCGCCCCCGTGTAGTAACCCCGCTCGTCGCGGTCCGCGGGATCGTACTTGGTGATCCGGTACACGTAAGGCAGCACGTCAATGCCCCACAGCAGCCGAACACGACACCGCAGTCCCTCGACGTTCCAAAGCCCTCGCACCGCTGTCGGGGCCCGAGAGGAACGGCTGACGTCGACAGAAAAAACTCACCGGGCCATCCTGCCGGAGCCAACGGGTCGAACGCTCCCCCATATCCAACGCCCCCGGGGGGAACCCCGCGTCCACAGGCCCCGACCGTTCCCAGCAGACCGCCGGCCAGACAACCATGATCACGATCCGCAGCCATCGTTCACCGCATTTCAGCGTGATCTTTCACCGCCACCTCGGCCCTCCCGTTCACCACGCCCTCTCGCAACCCACCCTCTCAACAGGAAAGACACACCGCTCAGACCCGGTGAACAACAACGCCGAACCAACTGAAAACCACACGCCGATCATCACAAAGGTCCAGACAACCCGGCATGAGCGGCCATTCCACGCCCACCAACACCAACAGGTCACACCCGGCGGCCCCTCGCCGGGTAGAGCTTGGCGTGCAGCACGCGGTCCTCCCACCACGGATCGTCTGGAGTGGAGACCAGCGCGGCCACCAGCTCGCGCTTGGTCGGGACCGGCAGCATCAGCGGGCCCAAGTCCTTTGCGGCGCGGGCCTGTACGCACTCGGGGCACTCCAGCCGGTCCGGCCGGGCCTTCTCCCGCAGCTCCCAGCTCGCGCGCCACCGACGGGATGCGCCGTCCACTGGACTCCACCAGTGCGACCGCGTCCCGTTTGAACTCCCCCGAGTACCTCGCAGCACCCATGAGGATATCCTCTCCACGGACCCGAAGATCCGCTTCTCAGAAGTGTCCACTGTTCGGGGTAAAGCCAAAGCCCAGGCGGCCGATGCCCCTCCGCTGCGGGCGGGTCCCGCAACCCCTACCCCCTCCCGCCGAGCTTGCCGGGAAGCCGCCGTCAGCGGGGAAACATGTCCGCGGCCGGCACGGACATCCGCCGGACGGGCGGCCTCATGCCCGGGCCTCAGCGGAGCAGCGCCGGGGCCAGTTCGCGCCATTCGCGGTCGGGGAGGGCGGTCGGGTCGGCGGTGAAGACCTGGATGCAGACGTGGTCGGCACCGGCGTCGAGGTGTTCGCGGACGCGGCGGCGGATCGCGTCGGCGTCGCCGTGGGCGACGATCGCGTCCACCAGGCGGCGGCTCGGTCCGCCCACGATGTCCTCGTCGCCAAAGCCGAGCCGGCGGACGTTGGCCTCCTGGTGGGCGGCCATCGAGACGTAGGCGGCGACGTGGGCGGTGGCGAGTTCGCGGGCACGGGCAGGGTCGGTGTCCAGGACGACGGCCTGTTCGACGCCGAGGAAGGCATCGGGGCCCATCAACTCCCGGGCACGACGGGTGTGTTCGACCGGCACGAAGTACGGGTGCGCGCCCCAGGTGCGTTCGGCGGCCAGCTGGAGCATCTTGGGGCCGAGTGCGGCCAGCACCCGGTGGGGCGCCGGGTCCGGTACGGGGCTGTGCGCGGGGACGGCGTCCATCGCGTCCAGGTAGGCGGTCATGGTGGCGACCGCCCGGCCGCGGGCCGGCATCGGGTAGCCGTCGAGCTTGTGGACGGTGTCGTCCACCCGGTGGCCGCCGAGGCCGAGCAGGTAGCGGCCGGGGAAGGCCTCACCGAGGGTGCGGGAGGCGGTCGCGGCGGCGATCGGGTCGCGAAAGGCGATGTTGGCGATGCCGGAGGCGACGGTGATCCGCCGGGTCGCCGACAGGAGCAACCAAGCCTGGCCTGCGGTCTCCCGGCCGAACGCCTCGCCGAACCAGATCGCGCCGTATCCGAGCTCCTCGATCTCGGCGGCGGCCTCCCGGACGCGGCCGGCGGGCTGGGCGTCGAAGGCGAACGTCCAGATCCCGGCCTTGCCGAGTCCGTTCCGCGCGGCGTCCGTCATCGGTGCTCCTCGAAGCTTGTCCGTGGTCGTCATGGGCAGGGCGCAGCAGGACACGCCGACGGCCGCCCATCCGGAGAGGTTCTCCGGTTAGCCTCGGCCTACAATACGGAGAACCTCTCCGCTTGGCCACCGCCAAGCCATCACCTCCGAGCCATCGAGCCACCACCGCCCGACCACCACCACCGCCCACCGATCGCGAGGACCCCGCCCATGCCCCCGACGCAGCGCACCGACGCCCGGCGCAACCACGAGCGCCTGCTCGCCGCCGCCCAGGAGGCGTTCGCCGAGACAGGCGCCGAGGCCTCGCTCAACGACATCGCCCGGCGGGCCGGCGTCGGACCGGGCACCCTCTACCGGCACTTCCCCACCCGCGCCGCCCTCCTGGCCGCCGTCCTGGAGGAACGCGTCGAACGACTCTGCGCCCGCGCCGACGAGTTGACCGCCACCCGCCCCGCCGATCAGGCCCTCGCCGAGTGGCTGCGCGCCTTCATCGCCCACGCCCGTACCAACCACGGTCTCGGCGGCGCACTGCTGCTGGAGGCCTCCGACGCCCTGGACGCGGACTGCCACCGACGGATCGAGGACGCCGCCGCTGCCGTCCTCACCCACGCGCAACGGAACGGCACGGCCCGCCCGGACCTGGCCGCCGACGACCTGCTCCAGCTCGCCCTCGGAATCGCCCTCACCACCACCGGGCCGGGACCGGACCGCGAGGCGCGCGCCGACCGCCTGCTCGCACTCGCCCTGGACGGCGTCCACGCCCCGGCACCCGGCCGCGCCGCGACGTAGGCGCGGCGGACGGCCCGGCGACGGCGTCCCTCCACGCGGCCGCCGCCGCCCGCCGCCGCGCCGAACCCGGCCGCCTCCAGGGCGGGATCGTCCTTGGCGTCACTGGCTGGGCGCCGCCGCGACC
>NZ_JBHVFE010000522.1:0-5882 GCF_042801945.1 Kitasatospora sp. NPDC057542 | reverse complement strand
TCGCCGTGCGGTGTCCCGCCCGGCGGGCACCCCGCAGGGTGCCGCGGCCGAGACGGCCGAGACGGTTCTGCCGGCCGAGGCGCCGACGGCCGCGCCCACCCCGGCTCCGGCCGTGGAGCCGGCGGCCGAGCCGGTCGCCGAGAAGCCGGTCCGGGCCCGCCGGACCCGCAAGCGCGCGGAGGCCCCGGCCGGGGCGCCGGAGGCCACCCCGATCGTGGTGACCGCGCCGGACACCGCCGAGCAGGCCGAGGCGGCCACCACCGCGAAGGCCGAGAAGGCCAAGAAGGCGGACACGACCGAGACGGCGGAGAAGGCCGAGAAGCCCGCCCGGGCCCGCCGGACCCGCAAGCGCGCCGAGGCCGAGGTCCCCGCCTCCGAGGCGCCGGCCGTCGAGGCCCCCGCCGCCGAGCCGGTGGCCGAGGAGGCCCCCGCCGCTCCGGCCCGCCGCACCCGCCGCCGTCGCGTGGTCGAGGCCGCGCCGGTCGTCGAGGCCCCGGCGGAGGAGCCCGCCGCCGAGGAGCCGCAGGCCGAGGAGCCCGCCGTCGCGGAGGAGCCCGAGGAGGAGGCTGCCGAGGCTCCCGCCGAGCCGGTGGCCCAGCCCGCCCCGGCCGCCGAGGCCGAGCCGCACCACCGGGTGCGCCGCCGCGCCGTCCGCCCGGCCACCGCGATCTTCCAGGCGCCGGTGTTCCAGGAGCCGGCCCCCTTCGTCGCGCCGTCCGAGCCGCAGCAGCCCGCCGCCGCCCCGGCGCAGGTCGAGGCCCCGGCCGCGGCCGAGCGCGAGGAGGACGAGTACGAGTACAGCGGTGTCGGCCGTCGCCGCCGGGTCCGCACCCGGGTCGAGCCGACCCGTCGCAAGCCGGCCGCCCAGGCGCCGGTGAAGGCGCCGGTCGAGGCGCCCGCCGCCGAGGCTCCGGCCGTCGAGGCGCCCGCCGTGGAGGCCCCCGCCGCCGGTCCGGAGACCGAGGGCGAGTGGGAGGAGGACGGCCGTCCGTCGCGCCGTCGTCGTCGTGGCGGCCGTCGCCGTCGCCGTGGCGAGGCCGAGGACTTCGAGGCGGCCGAGGCCGCCGAGACCGAGCAGCCCGCTGCCGAGGAGCCGGCCGAGGCCGTCTCCGAGGAGGAGGGCGAGGAGGACGACGAGCTGGCCGCCGGCCTGTCCTCGTCGCGCCGCCGCCGTCGCCGCCGCCGCCGCAGCGGTGAGACCGGTGCCGTCGAGACCGCCGAGACCACCGAGGACGGCGTCCGCACGGTGGTGAAGGTGCGCGAGCCGCGCCGCCGTTCCACCGAGCCGTCCTTCGACCCGGACGAGGTGCAGTCCATCAAGGGCTCGACCCGTCTGGAGGCCAAGAAGCAGCGCCGCCGCGAGGGTCGCGAGCTGGGCCGCCGCCGGGTGCCGATCATCACCGAGGCCGAGTTCCTGGCCCGCCGGGAGTCGGTCGAGCGCGTCATGGTGGTGCGCCAGAGCGGCCAGCGCACCCAGATCGGCGTGCTTGAGGACGGCGTGCTGGTCGAGCACTACGTCAACAAGGAGCAGGCCACCTCGTACGTCGGCAACGTCTACCTGGGCAAGGTCCAGAACGTGCTGCCGTCGATGGAGGCCGCCTTCGTCGACATCGGCAAGGGCCGCAACGCGGTGCTGTACGCCGGTGAGGTCAACTTCGGTGCGCTGGGCGGCCACGGCGGCCCGCGCCGGATCGAGTCGGTGCTGAAGTCCGGCCAGTCCGTGCTGGTGCAGGTCTCCAAGGACCCGATCGGCCACAAGGGCGCCCGCCTGACCAGCCAGATCTCGCTGCCCGGCCGCTACCTGGTGTACGTGCCCGAGGGCTCGATGACCGGCATCTCGCGCAAGCTCCCGGAGAACGAGCGCGCCCGGCTGAAGCAGATCCTCAAGAAGATCGTCCCGGACGACGCGGGCGTCATCGTGCGCACCGCGGCCGAGGGCGCCTCCGAGGAGGAGCTGACCCGCGACGTCCAGCGCCTCCAGCAGCAGTGGGAGGACATCCAGAAGAAGGCCGCGACCGGCAACGCCCCGGCGCTGCTGTACGGCGAGCCGGACATGACCGTCCGGGTCGTCCGCGACATCTTCAACGAGGACTTCAGCAAGGTCATCGTCTCCGGCGACGAGGCGTGGAAGACCATCCACGAGTACGTCTCCAACGTGGCCCCGGACCTTGCCGAGCGGCTCCAGCGGTGGACCTCCGAGGTGGACGTGTTCGCCACCTACCGGATCGACGAGCAGCTGATGAAGGCGCTGGACCGCAAGGTCTGGCTGCCCAGCGGCGGTTCGCTGGTGATCGACCGCACCGAGGCGATGGTCGTCATCGACGTCAACACCGGGAAGTTCGTCGGCCAGGGCGGCAACCTGGAGGAGACGGTCACCCGGAACAACATCGAGGCGGCCGAGGAGATCGTGCGCCAGCTGCGGCTGCGCGACCTCGGCGGCATCATCGTGATCGACTTCATCGACATGGTGCTGGAGTCCAACCGCGACCTGGTGCTGCGCCGCCTGCTGGAGTGCCTGGGCCGGGACCGGACCAAGCACCAGGTGGCCGAGGTCACCTCGCTGGGCCTGGTCCAGATGACCCGCAAGCGGGTCGGCCAGGGTCTGCTGGAGTCCTTCTCCGAGCCGTGCGTGCACTGCAACGGCCGCGGCGTGATCGTCCACATGGAGCAGCCGAGCGTCCACGTCCACGCCCCCGTGGCGGCGGGCGAGGCCGCCTCGGGCGGCGGCAAGCGCCGCCGCCGGGGCAAGGGCGGCGCGGGCCACGAGGAGCCGCAGGCCGTCGAGGCCGCGGTGGCCGCCGTGGCCGAGCCGGTGGTGGCGGAGGCCGTCGCGGAGCCGGCCGAGCCGGTGCGCGAGGAGATCGAGGGCCAGTTGGCCCTGGAGGTCCCGGGCGTCGAGGCCCCGGCCGAGGCGGCCGCGCAGGCCCCGGTCGTCGAGGCTCCCGTGGTCGAGGCCCCGGCCCCGGCCGCCGCTCCGGTCGGCCGTCCGCGCCGCCGGGCGGTGCGCAAGGCGACCGCTCCGGCCGGCTCGCCGAACACCGCCGAGATCGTGGTGCTCCAGGCCAAGGCCGAAGCGGCGCTGGAGGCGGCCCTGGAGGCCGTCGCCCCGGCTGCCGTGGAGGCCGCGGAAGCCGTTGCCGAGGTTGCCGCCGAGGCGCCGGCCGAGCCGGTCGTGGTCGCGGAGGCCGCGGCCGTCGAGGCCCCGGCCGCTGCGGAGTCCGTCGCCGAGGCCGCCGAGGCCCCGGTCGAGGAGGCTCCTGCCGAGGAGGCGCCGGCGCCGAAGAAGCGGGCCGCCCGGAAGACCGCCGCCAAGAAGACCGCAGCGAAGAAGACCACCACTGCGGCCAAGAAGACCACCGCCCGCAAGACCGCGACCAAGCGGACGAGCGCGGCGGCCAAGAAGGCCGCGGCCGCCGAGGGTGATACGGCGGCCGAGTAGTGCCCACGCCCGGGGCGGGAGCGATTCCGCCCCGGGCCGTACGGGCCGGTTTGCCCCCCGGGCGGCCGGTCCGTATTCTTGACCATCGGCGTGTCTACGCCATTGCTCCCGAGCACATCACCTTCCCGAGGTCGCCGCGTCCGCGCGGTGGGCCGGGGAGAGGCTCCTGTGTCCGTACCCAGGTGGCTGGCGTCGGGGGTTCCGACCGAGCAAGGAAAGCAGGTACCGCATGTACGCGATCGTTCGCGCAGGCGGCCGCCAGCACAAGGTCGCCGTCGGCGACGTGCTGGAGATCGACCGTATCGAGGCCAAGCCGGGTGACTCGGTCGAGCTCTCGACCATCCTCGTCGTCGACGGTGACGCTGTCACCTCCGACCCGTGGGTCCTGGCCGGCGTGAAGGCTCACGCCGAGGTGGTCGACCAGACCAAGGGTGACAAGATCGTCATCCTGCGCTACAAGAACAAGACCGGCTACCGCCGCCGTCAGGGTCACCGTCAGCAGCACACCGCGGTGCGCATCACCAGCATCGACTCGGTCAGCAAGTAAGGGGATAGCGAGATATGGCACACAAGAAGGGCGCAAGCTCTACCCGCAACGGCCGTGACTCGAACGCCCAGCGCCTCGGCGTGAAGCGCTTCGGCGGCCAGGTCGTCTCCGCCGGCGAGATCCTCGTCCGCCAGCGCGGCACCCACTTCCACCCGGGTGCCGGTGTCGGCCGCGGTGGCGACGACACCCTGTTCGCGCTGACCGCCGGTGCGGTGCAGTTCGGCAACCGTCGCGGCCGCAAGGTCGTCAACATCGTGGCCGTCGAGGCCTGAGTCCCCGCGGACTCCCGAGTCTGAGAAGACTCACAGTGAAGGGTGGGCCGGAATTCTCCGGTCCACCCTTCACGCTTTACACAGCAGCAAGCAGACTCTCGCGCACTGGAGGCACACCCCATGACCACCTTCGTGGACCGCGTCGAACTTCACGTCGCCGCGGGTAACGGGGGCCACGGCTGCGCCTCCGTGCACCGCGAGAAGTTCAAGCCGCTCGGCGGGCCGGACGGCGGCAACGGCGGTGAGGGCGGCAGCGTCATCCTCACCGTGGACTCGCAGGTCACCACCCTGCTCGAATACCACCACTCGCCCAAGCGCAAGGCCACCAACGGCAAGCCGGGCGCGGGCGGCCACCGCACCGGCGCGGACGGCGAGAACCTCGTCCTGCTGGTGCCGGACGGCACCGTGGTGCTGGACCGCAAGGGCAACGTGCTGGCCGACCTGGTCGGGCACGGCACCAGCTTCGTCGCCGCCCAGGGCGGCCGCGGCGGCCTCGGCAACGCCGCGCTGGCCTCGGCCCGCCGCAAGGCGCCCGGCTTCGCGCTGCTCGGCGAGCCCGGCGAGGCCCGCGACATCGTGATGGAGCTCAAGTCCGTCGCCGACGTGGCCCTGGTGGGGTACCCGAGCGCCGGCAAGTCCTCGCTGATCTCGGTGCTCTCCGCCGCCAAGCCGAAGATCGCGGACTACCCGTTCACCACCCTGATCCCCAACCTCGGCGTGGTCACCGCGGGCGACGTCGTCTACACCATCGCCGACGTGCCCGGCCTGATCCCGGGCGCCAGCCAGGGCCGCGGCCTGGGCCTGGAGTTCCTGCGGCACGTGGAGCGCTGCTCGGTGCTGGTGCACGTGCTGGACTGCGCCACCCTGGAGCCCGGCCGTGACCCGCTGACCGACCTGGAGACCATCGAGGCCGAACTCGCCGAGTACGGCGGCCTGGACGACCGCCCGCGCCTGGTCGCGCTCAACAAGGTGGACGTCCCGGACGGCCAGGACATCGCCGACCTGACCCGCGCCTCCCTGGAGGAGCGCGGCTACCGGGTGTTCGAGGTCTCCGCCGCCTCCCGCAAGGGCCTGCGCGAGCTGAGCTTCGCGATGGGCGGGATCGTCGCCGAGGCACGCGCCGCCAAGCCGGCCGAGGAGTCCACCCGGATCGTGCTGCGGCCCAAGGCCGTCGACGACGCGGGCTTCACCATCACCGAGGAGGACGGCGCCTACCGCATCCGTGGCGCCAAGCCGGAGCGCTGGGTCCGCCAGACCGACTTCGCCAACGACGAGGCCGTCGGCTACCTCGCCGACCGGCTGGCCCGCCTCGGCGTCGAGGAGCAGCTGTGGAAGGTCGGGGCGCACGAGGGTGACACCGTCATCATCGGCCCCGAGGAGAACGCCGTCGTCTTCGACTGGGAGCCGACCATGGCCGCCGGCGCCGAGATGCTCGGCCGCCGCGGTGAGGACCACCGCATGGAGACCCAGCGCCCGGCGGTCGACCGCCGCCGCGAGAAGCAGAAGGGCCGGGACGCGGCCGAGGCCGAGTTCCTCGCCTTCGAGGCGCTGTCCAGCGGCCGCCAGGCCGCCATCGAGGGCGACGACGACGAGGACTGAGCCGCTCGGGCCGGTTGACGCGAAC
>NZ_JBHVFE010000521.1:0-5915 GCF_042801945.1 Kitasatospora sp. NPDC057542 | reverse complement strand
CGGCTGATGCCGGCCCGGCCCCCGCGTCGCTCCCGGTGTGCCCCGGGCCGCCCGCACCGTCCCGTCGGACGGGTGTGCGAGCGGCACGGGCGGTTCTCCTCCGTCACATAGGATGTCCGGCCGGAGGGGGGCGGAACGGCGGGAGAGGACAGGTGCGGGAAGCGCGCACGGCACGGACCACCACCGATTACGAGGCGGCGACCGGGCGGATCGCCGGACTGCCGTTCCGGCGGCACCACGTCCTGCTGACGGCCTGGACGGTGCTCTGGTTCTTCCTGGTCGAGCCCAGCGGTGGCTTCTCCTGGCACTACCTGCGCCAGGGCGAGCAACTGCTTTTCAGCGGTCAGCCCGACGGCGGACTGTCGCTCTACGCCCACCACCCGGAGCTCCAGATCGGCCCGGTCAGCCTGGCCGCGGCCCGCCTCACCGCCCCGTTCGCACCGCACACCGGCGAGCTGATCGCCGAGGCGGTGAGCGCCGGGCTGGGCCTGGTGATGCTGGTCGTGGTCGGCCGCACCGCCGCCCTGTACTACCTCGGCACCGGGACCAACCACCGACGGCTCCAGCAGCGGCTGCTGATCGCCGGGCTGGCGTTCATCCCGATGTGGGTCGAGGTCTCCGTCCGCTTCGCGCACCTGGACGACGTCCTCGCGCTGTTCTTCACCACCCTCGCCGCGCACGCCCTGGCCCGCGGCAAGCCCGTCCAGGTCGCGGTCTTCCTGGCGCTGGCGGTGGACTCCAAGCCCTGGGCGATCGCCTTCGCCCCGCTGATCCTGGCGCTGCCCCGGCCCGCCTGGCTGCGCACCGCGCTCTGGTTCTGCGCCCTGGTGGCGATCGCCTGGCTGCCGTTCTACCTGGGCAACCTGGACACCATGGCGGCCGCCAAGTTCACCATCCCGAACCAGCCCGCCTCCGCACTGCGCTGGTTCGGGGTCACCGACCCGTCCACCCCCTGGTGGGACCGCCCGACCCAGTTCGCGCTCGGCATCGGGCTCGGCTGCGTCGCCGTCTGGCGCGGGCGCTGGCCGGCCGTGGTGCTGCTGGGCGCGGACGCCCGCATCCTGCTCGACCCGAGCGTCTACACGTACTACACGGCCTCGATCCTGCTCGGCACCCTGCTCTGGGACGCGGTCGGGCAGAAGCGGCTCGTCCCGTGGTGGAGCTGGATCGCGCTGGTCGCGCTGTACGGCGGCACGCTGTTCCTGCCGTCCGACGCGGCCCGCGGCTTCGTCCGGCTCGCCTTCGTGGTGGTCTCCGCCGCGTACGTGCTGTTCTGGCCCACCCAGCGGTCCCGCCGGCAGCGGCCCGGCGCACCGGGTGACGGCAACGGCGGGGGTGGCGGCCACGGCCGCCGGAGCGGCCGTCGGCGCGAACGGGCGCTGGCCGGCGCCGGCGTCGGCGCCTGAAGCGGGCGGGCGTGCCCGCGCCGGTCCCACCGCTTGACCCTCACGCGACGTGAGAGCCGAGGGTGGTGGTCAGCACCAGGGAGGAACTCCGATGACCAGTGAGGGCTACTCGGTCGGCGCCGTGGCGAAGATCGCCAAGGTGACCGTCCGAACCCTGCACCACTACGACGAGATCGGCCTGCTGTCCCCGGCCGGCCGTACCCGGTCCGGCTACCGCCGGTACGCGGACGCCGACCTCGACCGGCTGCAGCAGATCCTCTTCTACCGAGAACTCGGGTTCCCCCTGGAGGAGATCGCGGCGATCCTGGACGACGAATCGGTCAGCCCGACCGAACACCTCCGGCGGCAGCACCGGCTGCTCACCGACCGGATCAGTCACCTCCAGGAGCTCGCCACAGCCGTCGAACACGCCATGGAGGCACGGAGAATGGGCATTCAGCTGACCCCGGAGGAGAAGTTCGAGATCTTCGGCGAGGGCTACCAGGAGGAGTGGGAGCAGGAGGTCGAGGAGCGCTGGGGCCACACCGAGGCCTGGGCCGAGTCGCAGCGCCGCACCGGCGGCTACTCCAAGGCCGACTGGCAGCGCATCCAGGCCGAGATGACCGGGATCAACAACCGCCTGGCCGAGGCGATCACCGCCGGCGAGCCCGCCGACGGCACGGTGGCCACGGACCTCGCCGAGGAGCACCGGCAGCACATCTGCCGGAACTTCTACGACTGCACGTACACCATCCACCGCGGCCTGGCCGGGCTGTACGTCTCCGACCCGCGCTGGACCGACGCCTACGAGAAGACGGCGCCGGGCCTGGCGCAGTGGCTGCACGACGCCATCCTCGCCAACGCGGACCGACGCGAGGAGAAGCGCGACGGGAAGTAGGCGGCGCGCTCAGGCCACTCCGCGCCCGAAAGAGCGCCGGTAGGCGGTCGGGGAGGTGCGCATCACCCGGCCGAAGTGGTGGCGGAAGGCCGCGGCGTTCTCGAAGCCGACCGCCGCGGCGATCTCCTCCACCGTCCCCTCCGGCGACTCCAGCAGCGCCAGACTGGCCGCGATGCGCTGGGTGACGACCCAGCGCATCGGGCTGGTCCCGTTGCGGGCGGTGAAGTGCCGCAGGTACGAGCGGTCCGACATCCGGGCGGCGCGGGCCAGCTGCGAGACGGCCAGCGGGGACGACAGGTGGTCCAGCGCCCACTGCATGCTGCGGGCGATCCCGTCGTCCTCGGCCTCGACCGGGCGGACGGCCGCCTCGACGAACTGGGCCTGCCCGCCGTCCCGGTGCGGTGCCACCACGAAGCGGCGGGCCACCGTGTTGGCGACCTTGGCGCCGTGGTCCCGCCGGACCAGGTGGAGGCAGAGGTCGATGCCGGCCGCGCTGCCCGCGCTGGTCAGCACGTCGCCGTTGTCCACGTACAGCACGTCCGGGTCGACCAGCACCGCCGGGTACCGCTGCTGGAGCAGCTCGGCGTACCGCCAGTGGGTGGTCGCCTCCCGGCCGTCCAGCAGCCCGGCGGCCGCCAGTGCGAAGGCGCCCGAGCAGATCGACACGATCCGGGCGCCGCGCCCGTGCGCGGTGCGCAGCGCCTCGACCAGGGCGGGGGAGACTTCGCGGTCGAACGCGTTCGGCACCCCGGGGACCACCACGGTGTCGGCCGCCGCCAGCTCGTCCAGTCCGTGCCGGGCGGTCAGCGCGAAGCCGCCCACCGCGTCCAGCGGCGTCCCGGGGCGGTCGGCGCACACCTTCAGCCCGTACCAGGGCGCCGCCAGCAGGCCGGTCAGCTCGGGCCGCGCCAGCCCGAACACCTCGACCACCACGCCGAGCTCGAACGGCGCCATGCCCGGAAAGGCGTACACCGCGACGTCGTGCACGGGCTCCGGACACCGGCCGATGGTGACGGCCACCGGCCGTGACCCGGTGGCGGTCCCGGTGACCGCAGTCGTACCCGCGGCCGGATCGACGGCCGCGGTCCTCTCCACAGCCGTACCCGTTCCGGCCCCGACCGGGCCGTCGACGATCTGCTCGGCCATGCGAACCCCCTGCTCACGGGTGGCGGAATGCCGGTGAGTGTAGCCGTCCCGGCTCCTTCGGAATTCTCTTCGAACCCACCTGCAACCTTCACCCCGGTCACACGTCCTTTGGTACGGGGACGGAGGGAACCCGGCAGAGGGCAGCCGGAGTGATCCCCCCGATCACGATCTTGAGCAGGTGACCTGACGGAACGGCCTGCGCCGTCACCGTCCCGGGGGAAAGCGGAATCGCACATGTCCATGGCCATCGGGCCGACCGCCGCGCAGGCAGGGGGGCGCGGCTTCTCCATCCGAGGGGCGGTCGCCGTGCTGTTCGGTGCGCAGGAGGCCGGCGAGCCGCTCGCCGGCGCCGTCACCGAGCAGGAGGCGAAGCAGCGCCGCTCCGGCTTCCGGCTGCTGCGGGGCGGCCGCAAGCCGGCCGAGGACCGGCCCACCCTGACCGACCTGTACCACGCCCACCGGCTCGGCCTGGTCCGGATGGCGGTCCTGCTGGTCGACCACCAGGACCTGGCCGAGGACGTCGTCCAGGAGGCCTTCACCCAGCTCTACCAGCGCTACGGCGAGGAGCTGGACGACCTCGACAACGCGCTCGGCTACCTGCGCACCTCGGTGGTCAACGGCGCCCGCTCGATGCTGCGCCGCCGCAGGACCGCCCGCGAGTACGTGCCGCCGCACGTGGCGGACGCCCCGTCCGCCGAGGACCACGCGGTGCTCAACGACGAGCACCGCCGGGTGCTGGTGGCCCTGCAGGAGTTGACTCCCCGCCAGCGCGAGGTGCTGGTGCTGCGCTACTGGTCCGACCTGTCGGAGGCGCAGATCGCCGAGACCCTGGGACTGTCCCGGGGTGCCGTGAAGTCCACCGCCAGCCGCGCTCTGGACGCCTTGGAAAAGCACCTGGAGAAGGTTCGATGACCGACAAGCTCCCCCGCCGCACCGGCGGCGACGGCGACGGGCCTGCCGAGACCCCGACGGAACGGCTGCTCCGCGAGGCGATGACGGCCCGGGCCTCCATGGTCACGGCGGCCGGCCTGCGCCCGGCCGCGCCCCCGAAGAGCCGGATCCGCCGGCTGCGCCCGGTGTACGCCGTCGCCCTGCCGCTCGGACTGGCCGCCGCCCTGGCGCTCGGCGTGCTCACCTTCCACGGCGAGCCGGTCGCCCAGGACGAAGTCCCGCCCCCGGCCGCCACCCTGACCAGCGCGCCGAGCCCGACGTCCGACCCGACCGGCGCCCCCAGCCCGACGGCCGCTCCCACCGACCCGGGCGCCCCCACGGGCGGGGCCGAGACCGAGGCCCCGCTCGCCGACGGCGCCCCGTCCTCCTCCGCCACCAACACCCCTGGTGGCGCGGCGAGTTCGTACACTTTCCGGGGCGTCAGGTTCAAGGTCCCGGCCGGCTGGAAGGTCGTGCCGCGCTCGGACGACCGGGTCTGCGTGCTGAGCCCCGGAGCGCCGGTCGGCCCGCAGCAGGGCTGGTCGCCGATGGACTGCGAGCCGTACGGCGTCCTGGTCGTGGTCTACAACAGCCCGGACGAACTCGGCGCCTGGCCGACGATGGCCGACCTCGCCGCCGACAGCGGCTGGGGTCACCAGCCGAACTGCCCGGTCTGGGGCCGGCCCTACTTCCCCGACAACGGCTACTCCTCGGTCAGCGCCCCCGTGCGGACCAAGCCCACCGTGGCCGGCAAGACGATCGACAAGACCCAGTGGAACGTCGCCTGCAAGCCCGGCGACACCTTCACGGCGCAGATGTGGGGGATGGGTTCGGACCAGGTCTTCGTGGTGGCGAACGGGCTCAAGAGCGACTACCAGGCGGGCCTGACGGCGATCGTCAACAGCCTGGACGCGAGCGGCCACAAGGCACCGACGTCCCCGCCGTCCCCGCCGTCCGAGAACAGCGTGGCCGTGTCGTTCAGCGGCCTCTCAACCGGGCAGCAGGTGCCGGCCAACGGCACTCCGGTGACCTTCTCGGTCACCTTCAAGAACACCGCCCAGAGCGGCTTCGCCGCCGTCCAGCCGGCGCTCTACACCGTGTCGTACCCGGCCTCGTTCGGGACCTCCGAACCGGCGAACGCGGGCACGCTGGAGCGCCTGGACGGGGACACCTGGGTCTCCGTGCCGCTGCTGTCGTTGGCGGAGCGGAACTCCCTGAGCGCGGGCAAGCGGGTCACCTTCCCGCTGGCCGCCGGCCAGAGCAAGGTGGTCAAGTACCGGATCACGCTCGGTCCCGGGTACGCCGCCGGGACGATGTCGGTGCAGGCGGACGTCGTGCTGCCGTACGACGGCACCGGGGCGTCGCCGACCCACCTGGGGTCCCGGAGCGTCGGGACGACGGTCGTGAAGTAGCCGCTTCCGGCACGGCGACGTCGAGGTCCCGGTGGGCGCCCGGTCGAACGGCCACCAGGCCGCCCGCCGGAACCCCTTCGGCCCCCTGGGGCGGTAGCGGTCCCGCGCCCGCGGCCGAGGGCCCGGCCTCCCACTGCTCGGGAG
>NZ_JBHVFE010000520.1:0-5926 GCF_042801945.1 Kitasatospora sp. NPDC057542 | reverse complement strand
GACGTACCGAGGGCGGGCCGGGAGCTCCCGGCCCGCCCTCCGCCGCAGGACCCGCTAGCGCAGCCCGGTCGAACGCCGCAGCGCCGTCCCGAGCAGCCGGTCGATCAGCTCCGGGTACGTGACCCCGCTGGCCTCCCACATCTTGGGGAAGGCCGAGATCGGGGTGAAGCCGGGCATGGTGTTGATCTCGTTGATCATCCAGGTGCCGTCCTCCAGCAGGAAGAAGTCCACCCGGGCCAGGCCCTCGCAGCCGAGCGCCTCGAAGGCCTCGACCGCCTGGCGCTGGATCTCGGCGAGCTCCTCGGCGGTGAGCTTCGCCGGGATCTGCACCTCCGAGGAGTCGATGTACTTGGCCTCGAAGTCGTAGAAGTCGTAGCCCTCGCCGACCAGGACCTCGCCGGCCACGCTGGCCCGCGGGCCGTCCTCGAACTCCAGCACGCCGCACTCGATCTCGCGGCCGGTGACGCCGGCCTCGATGATCAGCTTGGGGTCGTGCCGACGGGCCTCCTCGATCGCGGCGTCGAGGTCGGCCAGGTCCCTCACCTTGGTGATGCCGATGCTGGAGCCGGCCCGGCAGGGCTTCACGAACAGCGGCAGGCCCAGCTCGGCGGCCCGCTCGCGCACCGCCGCGCGGCCCGCCTCGGACTCCCACTCGCGCGGCCGCACGATGGTGTAGCGGCCGACGTCCAGACCGTGCGAGGCCAGGATCCGCTTGGCGAACTCCTTGTCCATCCCGGCCGCGCTGGCCAGCACGCCGTTGCCGACGTACGGGACGCCGGAGAGCTCCAGCAGGCCCTGGAGCGTGCCGTCCTCGCCCCACGGACCGTGCAGCAGCGGGAACACCACGTCGACCTCGCCGAGGGCCTTGGGGGCGCTGCCCGGCTCGGTCAGGACCACCTCGCGGTTGCCCGGGGCGGCCGGCAGCGCGACCTGGCCGTCGACGCCCTCGGCGACGTGTGCCACGTCCGGCAGCTTCCCGTCGGTGATGGCCATCCGGGCCGGCTCGTCGCTGGTCAGCGCCCAGCGGCCCTCGTGCGTGATGCCGATCGGCAGCACGTCGTACTTGTCGCGGTCGATCGCCCTGAGCACACTGCCCGCGGTGGAGACCGAGATCGCGTGCTCGGAGCTGCGCCCGCCGAAGACCAGCGCGACGCGCGGCTTCCGGTCGGGCCGGTTCGGGGAGGTCTGTTCGATGCTCATATCGGGTTTGAGACTACCGTGCGAGTGCCTACCGGAAGGTAGGCGGCGCCGCGGGCCGGGCGGCGCCGCCGGGCTCAGTGCCGCTCCGCCTTCGCCGAACGCGACATCAGCGTCTGCAGCGCCTCCTGGGTCGGCCGCCCGTTGTGCACCACGTCCACCACCGCCTCGACGATCGGCATGTCGACCCCGTTGCGCCGGGCCAGGTCCAGTACCGACTCGCAGGACTTGACGCCCTCGGCGGTCTGCCGGGTGGCCGCGATGGTCTCCGCGAGCGACATGCCCCGGCCCAGGTTCATGCCGAAGGTGTTGTTGCGCGACAGCGGCGAGGAGCAGGTGGCCACCAGGTCGCCCATCCCGGCGAGTCCCGCGAAGGTGTGCGGGTCCGCGCCCAGCACCTCGCCGAGCCGGGTGGTCTCGGCCAGCCCGCGGGTGATCAGGGTCGCCTTGGTGTTGTCGCCGAGCCCCATGCCCGCCGCCATGCCGACCGCCAGGCCGATCACGTTCTTGACCGCACCACCGAGTTCGCAGCCCACCACGTCGGTGTTGGTGTACGGCCGGAAGTACGGCGTGTGGCAGGCCGCCTGGAGCCGCTTGGCGACCGCCTCGTCGGAGCAGGCGACCACACTGGCCGCGGGCTGCCGGTTGGCGATCTCCTTGGCCAGGTTGGGCCCGCTGACCACCGCGACGCGCTCCGGGCCGACCCCGGTGACCTCGTCGATGACCTCGCTCATCCGCTTGGCGGTGCCGAGTTCGATGCCCTTCATCAGGCTCACCAGCACGGTCTGCGGCTCGATCAGCGGCGTCCAGGCGGCCAGGTTGTCGCGCAGCGTCTGCGAGGGCACCACGAGCACCGCGAAGTCGGCGCCGGCCAGCGCCTCGGCGGCGTCGGTGGTGGCCCGTACGGTGTCGGGCAGCCGGACGCCCGGCAGGTAGTCCGGGTTCTCGTGGGTGGAGTTGACGGCGTCCACCAGCTCCTGGCGACGGGCCCACAGCACGACCTCGCAGCCGGCGTCGGCGAGCACCATCGCGAACGCGGTGCCCCAGGAGCCGGTCCCCATCACGGCGCAGCGGGTCACTTGCCGGCCTCCCCGGTGCCCTTGCCCGGCTCGCCCTTGGCGCGCCGGCGCTCGGCCAGCGCGGCCGCGGCGCGCTCCCGGGCGGCCTTGCGCATGTCGTAGCGCTCGGCCGGCGGTTCCTCGCCGCGGACCTCGGCCAGCACGGCGGTGATCGCCGTCATGATGTCCTCGGTCGCGTCGGCGAGCACCTGGGCGGTGAGCTCCTGCCCCTGGTACTTGCTCAGGTCCACCGGCGGCCCGGCCGCGACGGTGACCTTGTGCCGCGGGAACAGGTTGAACCTGCCCTTCCCGTAACCGGGCCGGCCGTACGGCGGGATGATCTCGTGGGCGCCCCAGTGCGCGACCGGGATGACCGGCGCACCGGTCATCAGCGCGACCCGGGCGACCCCGCTCTTGCCGGTCATCGGCCACAGGTCCGGGTCCCGGGTGAGCGTGCCCTCCGGGTAGAACTGCACGCACTGACCGCCGTTGACCGCGTCGATCGCGGCCCGGAACGCCTGTGCGGCGTCGGTGGACTCGCGGAACACCGGAATCTGGCCGGTCTTGCGCAGCATGAATCCGATGAAGGGAACCGAGAACAGCGAGGACTTGCCGAGAATGCGCGGCGGACGTCCGCTGTTGTACTGCCAGTGCGCGTAGATCACCGGATCGATGATCGAATTGTGGTTCACCGCGGCGATGAATCCGCCGTTCTTCGGAATGTGCTCCCAGCCCCGCCAGTCCGGCTTCACCAGGGCGGTCGTCACCGGCTTCACCAGCACGGCCGCGAAGCGGTACCAGATGCCGTAGTCGGCGTTGCCGAACTTGGCGTACGAGCGGCGGGCCACCCCAGCTCCTTCTCATCCGATGCGGCATCGAGTGCCGCGGTCATGGCGTCCCGGTGCCGCGCACCGATTCCACCGGCGCCCGGGCCACGGGCGCGGACCAGTGTCGCCCGCCCGCTCACCGGCTGTCGAGCAACCGCGCCAACCCGCCCGGCAGGCGTGATCAAACGCACGTCCGCACAGCTCGGACGGCCTGGCGAGGGCTCCGGGACCGGCGCCACAATGACGCCGATGACCCAGGACACCGTACGCCCCAGCGGGCCCGTCGCGCCCCCCGCACCCACGGCCGGCTGGTCGCTGGTGCTTCCGCTCAAGCCTCTCGCCCTGGCCAAGAGCAGACTGGCGCCGTACGCCGGGCCGCACCGGGCTGACCTGGCGCTGTCCTTCGCGCTGGACACCGTCACCGCCGCCCTGGCCACCCCGGGCGTCGACCGGGTCCTGGTGGTCACCCGGGACTCCACGGCCGGCCCCCTGCTGGCCGCGCTCGGCGCGCTCGTGGTGGCCGACGAGCCCGGCGGCGGCCTCAACCGGGCACTGGCGCACGGCGCCGAGGCCGCCCTGGCACTGGCCCCGCGGGCCCCGCTCGCAGCGCTCTCGGCGGACCTCCCGGCGCTGCGCCCGGCCGAACTGGCCCGGGTACTGGGCGCGGTGCCGCCGGACGGCCGGGCCTTCCTGCCGGACTCCCCCGGCCTGGGCACCACGCTGCTCGCCTGCACCCCCGGCCGCCCGCTCTCCCCGGCGTTCGGGGACGGCTCGCGGGCCCGGCACGCAGCCGGCGGGGCGCTCGAACTGCATCTCGCGGACGTGGAGTCGGTGCGCCGGGACGTGGACACCGGGACGGACCTCGACCAGGCCGCGGTGCTCGGCCTCGGCCCGCACACCAGCGCACTGTTCGCCCGGCTGAGCCTGTCCTGAGCCCTTCCCGGACGCCGCCCGCACGCCTCCTGCCTGCCTCCCGGCCCGTCCCGGCCCGGCGTCGACCTGCCCCCGGGTCCGGGCCGGCCCGCTCGCTATGCTGCTCGCATGCAGGCCACCGCGTTCACCTTCGACCCCGCCACCCGGGCCGGCTCCGTGCTGCTCGACGACGGGACCCCGGTGCCGTTCGACGCGGCCGCCTTCGACGCCGGCGGCCTGCGGCTGCTGCGCCCCGGCCAGCGGGTGCGGATCCGCACCGAGGGCACCGGCGAGGCCTGCCGGGTGGTCTTCGTGACGCTCCAGACCTTCCCCGACCCGGCCGAGGGCTGACGGCCCCACCCGGCGCCGCCGGACCTGTCCACACCCCGCCGCACCCTGCCCAGGGCACCTCCGGTGCCGCCGCACGCCGTCGATTCCTGACTAAGCGCCCGGAAATCGAAAGAGCCGCGGCGACCGGTTTCCGTGAATTCACGGAACGGGGTGCCGCGGCTCTGGACCGAAGGCCGTCCGGGGACGGTCGCGCGGGACTTACTTGGCAGAGGTCTTGCGCGCGGTGGTCTTGCGGGTGGCGGTCTTCTTCGCCGGCGCCGTCTTCTTGGCCGTGGCGGTCGCCTTCTTGGCGGTGGCCGTGGTCTTCTTGGCGGCAGCCGTGGTGGTCGCCTTCTTCGCCGCGGCCGTCTTCTTGGTCGCGGCGGCCTTGGTCGCGGCCGCCGTGGTCTTCTTGGCGGCGGTGGTCTTCGCGACCGTGGTCTTCGCGGCGGCCTTCTTGGCAGTGGCCGTGGTCTTCTTGGCAGCGGTGGTCTTCGCGACCGTGGTGGCAGCCTTCTTGGCGGCGGCCGTGGTCGTCGCCTTCTTGGCGGCGGCCTTCTTGGCGGCCGGGGCGGCGGCGGCAGCGGCGGCACGCTTGGTGGCGGCACGCTTGGCGGCCGGGGTGGCGGCCACGCCGCTCTTGCCCGGGGTGAGGGAGCCCTTGGGGGCCTTCTTCACCGAGGGGCCTTCCTTCGGCAGCTTCTTGCTGCCGCTGACCAGGTCCTTGAAGCCCTGGCCCGGACGGAAGCGCGGGACCGAGGTCTTCTTGACCTTGACCCGCTCGCCGGTCTGCGGGTTGCGGGCGAAGCGCGCGGAGCGCTCCACCTTCTCGAAGGTGCCGAACCCGGTGACCGAAACCCGGTCACCGGCCACAACGGCACGGACCATGGTGTCGAGCACTGCGTCGACGGCCTCTGCGGCAGCCTTGCGACCGCCCAGCTGCTCGGCCACCGCTTCGACAAGCTGAGCCTTGTTCACGTCTTCCCCTTCGGAAACGGGCGCCGGATGATTCCATCCGTTCTTTTCGCACGTTAGGTATGTATCTGCGGACTTTCAATTACCAAACGCGCGAATCACCCTAGTGTCGCAATGGATTTGCGCGTCGGCGACCTCAGTCGAGCGGCGGGGGCCCCTCGTCGAGGTCATGTACAAAGCGACTCAACCGCCTTGCCGCCTCCGGAAGATCGCGCTTGGCGGTCTCGGTGACGATGAGGAGTTGACGGGTGAGAGCGGTCTTTGCATCGGCAGACACGTTCAGCGCATGCACGCGGGCGTGAGCTTGCTTCAACCGCTCGGCCACAAGCGCGTAGAGCGCTGCGACTTCCTGGTCGTCCGGCCCCTCAGCTGGCGCGGAGGTGACGTCCGGCCGATCGTCAATTCGGCGTTCGGATGGCCGGCCCACGGAGTCCTCAGCCGCGGGTTCGCCGCCCGCGTACGGAGGTTCATGGTGCCGGTGCATGTACTGATTGTGCCATCTACCCGCAGTTGTACTTGCGCGGGGCCCTCTTCCGCAAAGCCAAATGGGCAATCCGGGGCGGGCCCCGGCGCTAACTCGCGCTCCGGAACGCCGGATGGCCCGGCCCCCCCGAGGGGGGCGCGGGC
>NZ_JBHVFE010000519.1:0-5976 GCF_042801945.1 Kitasatospora sp. NPDC057542 | reverse complement strand
TTCAAATGACTCACCGGCCCCGGCCCGCTAAATATATCAAACGACCACGCCCGCATCCTTGCCGACGGCCTCGACCGGGTGCGCGCCAAACTCGAGTACAGCCCGCTGGCCACCGCCTTCCTGCCGTACGACTTCACCATCCCCGAGCTCCGCGCCGTCTACGAGGCGGTCTGGGGCGAGAAGCTCCACCCCGGCAACTTCCACCGCAAGGTGCTGTCCGTGCCCGGCTTCGTCGAGAGCACCGGCACCACCACCGAGCGCGGCGGCGCCCGCGGCGGCCCCCGCGCCCGCACCTACCACGCCGGCGACGCCCGCCTGCTGCACCCGGCGCTGCTCCGCCCCACCCGCGACGGCACGGCCGACGACCCCGGGGCCCCCTGACGTTCCGCAGCTCGCGGCAACACCGTCGACCCACCGGGCTACCATCCGGCCATGACCACTGACGAAGCGATCCAGACCGCCCACCGGCCGTTCTCGCACTGCCACTTCTGCGGCACGCCCTACCCGCCCGGCACCCGCACCTGGCCGCGCACCTGCCCCGGCTGCGCCGAGATCAGCTACCGCAACCCGCTGCCCGTCGCGGTCACCGTCCTCCCCGTCACCCGCCCCGGCGCCGACCCCGCGCTGGTCGTCATCCGCCGCACCATCGAACCGGGCTACGGCGAACTCGCCTTCCCCGGCGGCTACATGGACTACGGCGAGAGCTGGCAGCAGGCCTGCGTGCGCGAACTGCAGGAGGAGACCGGCATCCCCGCCGACCCGGCCGAGGTCACCCTGATCCACACCGCCTCCGACCCCAACGGCCGCTTCGTCATGCTCTGCGGACTGCTCCCGGCCCGCCCGCTCGCCGACCTCCCGCCCTCGCGCCCCACCGACGAGACCGACGGCTGGCTGCTCGCCACCGCCGAAACCCCGCTGGTCTGGGACTTCCACAACGGCGTCCTGCGCCGCTGGTTCAGCGGCGAGTTCACCCCCCGCTGACCTGCCGTCCACCCACCGGCCGACCCTGGCGCGGCGGGCGATCACATGGCATGGTCTGCACCGACAGCCCAACCGGACGGGTCTGCCACGAGCCCTCCCGTCCCCACCACCGGCCGGGAGACCACCACCGTGAGCACCCCACCGCAGGATCAGCCGCTCTGGCGCCCGAACCCCGCTCGCGCCGCCGCCACCACCCTCGTGGCCTTCCAGGCCTGGGCCGCCGAACACCACGGCGCCCCGGCCGCCCCGCTCGCCCCGGTCGCCGACGACCAGCAGGCCGCCCAGCGCTACGCCGACCTGCACGCCTGGTCCACCGGGGACCTCGACCGCTTCTGGACCGCGATCACCCAGTGGTTCGACGTCCGGCTGGCCACCGACCACTGCACCACCGTCCCGGTCGAGATCCTCGCCGACGCCACCATGCCCGGCGCCCGCTGGTTCCCCGGTGTCCGCCTCAACTACGCCGAGCACGCCCTGCGCGCCGCCGAAGACCCGGCCAACGCCGATCGCCCGGCGATCCTCCACCTCGACGAGACCACCGAGCAGCCGGCCGCCCTCACCTGGGCCGAACTCCGCCGCCAGGTCGGCTCGCTGGCCGCGGCCCTGCGCGCCCGCGGTATCGGCCCCGGCGACCGGGTCAGCGCCTACCTGCCCAATGTCCCGCAGGCCGCCGTCGCCCTGCTCGCCACCGCAGCGGTCGGCGCGATCTGGACCAGCTGCGCCCCGGACTTCGGCGCCCGCAGCGTCCTCGACCGCCTCCAGCAGATCGAACCCGCCGTCCTCTTCGCCATCGACGGCTACCACTACGGCGGCAAGGACCACGACCGCACCGAGGTCGTCGCCGAACTGCGCCGCGAACTCCCCAGCCTGCACACCGTCGTGCACGTCCCGCTGCTCGGAGCCCCCGCCCCCGAGGGCGCCCTGAACTGGGACGACCTGGTCGCCGACGAGGTCGAGCCGGTCTTCCAGATGGTCCCCTTCGACCACCCGCTCTGGGTCCTCTACTCCTCCGGGACCACCGGCCTGCCCAAGGCGATCGTCCAGAGCCAGGGCGGCATCCTCCTCGAACACCTCAAGCAGGCCGGCCTCCACCTCGACCTCGGCCCCCAGGACCGGTTCCTCTGGTACACCTCCACCGGCTGGATGATGTGGAACTTCCTGCTGGCCGGCCTCCTGGTCGGGTCCACGATCGTCACCTACGACGGCAGCCCCGGCCACCCCGACACCGGCGCCCTCTGGTCGGTCGCCGCCCGCACCGGCGCCACCGTCCTCGGCACCTCCGCCGCCTACGTGATCGCCAGCCGCAAGGCCGAGCTCCACCCCGGCCGGGACCTCGACCTCTCCGCCGTGCGCTGCATCGGCACCACCGGCTCCCCGCTCCCGCCCGACGGCTTCCGCTGGATCTACGACGAGGTCAAGCAGGACGTCTGGCTCGCCTCTGTCAGCGGCGGCACCGACGTCTGCTCCTGCTTCGTCGGCGGCGTCCCCACCCTCCCGGTGTACCTCGGCGAGATCCAGGCCCCCTGCCTCGGCGCCGCCGTCGAGTCCTGGGACGTCCAGGGCCACCCGCACACCGACACCGTCGGCGAACTCGTCGTCACCAAGCCCATCCCGTCGATGCCCACCGGCTTCTGGAACGATCCCGAGGGCACCCGGTACCACGACAGCTACTTCGACACGTACCCCGGCATCTGGCGCCACGGCGACTGGATCACCGTCACCTCCCGGGGCACCGTCGTCATCCACGGCCGCTCCGACTCCACCCTCAACCGTCAGGGCGTCCGGATGGGCTCCTCGGACATCTACGAGGTGGTCGAGCGCCTCCCCGAGATCGCCGAGTCCCTGGTCATCGGCCTGGAGGAGCCCGACGGCGGCTACTGGATGCCGCTGTTCGTCGTCCTCGCCCCCGGTGCGGAGCTGAACGACGACGTGATCGGCCGCATCCGGACCTCGCTGCGCACCGAGCTCTCCCCGCGCCACGTGCCCGACGAGGTCATCGCCGTCCGCGGCCTCCCGCACACCCTCACCGGCAAGCGGATCGAGGTCCCGGTCAAGCGCATCCTCTCCGGCACCCCGCTGGAGCAGGCCGTCAATCCCGGCTCCGTCGACCACATCGAGCACCTGCGCTTCTTCGAGCGGCTCCGCCTCGACCGCCAGGCCTGACCGGCCCCCAGACACACGACGAGGCACGAGAAAGGGGTGCCCCCACCGTCCTGGGTGGGGGCACCCCTCTCGCGTCGCTCCGTCCTCACTCGCCCGAGAGCACCTGCTGCGCGGCGGCCCGCGCCTCCTCGGCACCGTCCGCGGCCCGGGCCGCCTCCGCCGCCCGGCGGCACTGCGCCAGTGTGTACTTGGCGAGCGTGGTCCGCACGTAGGGGATCGAGGCCGCGCCCATCGACAGGCTGGTGACGCCCAGACCGGTCAGCACCACGGCCAGCAGCGGGTCGGAGGCCGCCTCGCCGCAGACGCCGCAGCTCCTGCCGCTCGCCCGCGCGGCGTCGGCCGCCGAGGCGACCAGGTCCAGCAGGGCCGGCTGCCACGGGTCCTGGAGCCGGGCCAGCGCACCCACCTGACGGTCGGCCGCGAAGGTGTACTGGGCGAGGTCGTTGGTCCCCAGGGACAGGAACTCGACCTCCTGGAGGATCGCCCTGGCGCGCAGCGCGGCCGACGGGATCTCGACCATCGCACCGAACTTGGCGTCCAGCCCGGCCTCCCGGCACGCGGTCGCGAAGTCCTTGGCGTCCTTGCGGTCGGCCACCATCGGGGCCATCACCTCAAGGTGCACCGGCAGGCCGTCGGCCGCCTCGGCGAGCGCCTTGAGCTGGGTCCGCAGCACGTCGGGGTGTTCGAGCAGGGTGCGCAGACCGCGCACGCCCAGCGCCGGGTTCGGCTCGTCGCCCGGGGTCAGGAAGTCCAGCGGCTTGTCAGCGCCGGCGTCCAGCACCCGCACCACGACCCGGCGCCCGGGGAAGGCCTCCAGCACCTTGCGGTACGCCTCGACCTGCTTCTCGGCGCTGGGCGCCTTCGCCGAGTCGTCCAGGAACAGGAACTCGGTGCGGAACAGGCCGACGCCCTCGGCACCGTTCTCCAGCGCGGCCGGCACGTCGGCCGGGCCGCCCACGTTGGCCAGCAGCGGCACCCTGTGGCCGTCCGAGGTCTGCCCCGGGCCGGAGGAGGCGGCGAGCGCGGCCTTGCGCTCGGCGGCGACCGCCCGCAGCTCGTCCTGCTTCTCCTGGGAAGGCTCCAGCAGCACGTCGCCGGAGCTGCCGTCCACCGCGACGACGGTGCCCTCGCCGACCTCGATCGCACCCGGCAGCGCCACGACGGCCGGCACACCCATCGCCCGGGCCAGGATGGCGCTGTGGCTGGTCGGCCCGCCCTCCTCGGTCACGAAGCCGAGCACCAGCGTCGGGTCGAGCAGCGCGGTGTCGGCCGGCGCCAGGTCCCGCGCGAACAGCACGTACGGCTCGTCGCTGTCGGGCACGCCCGGCATCGGCACACCGAGCAGCCGGGCGACGATCCGGTTGCGCACGTCGTCCAGGTCGGCGACCCGCCCGGCCAGGTAGTCCCCGGCGGAGGCGAGCAGCGCCCGGTAGGCCGCGAACGCGTCGTAGACACCGCGCTCGGCACTGCTGCCGACGGCGATCCGGCGGGACACGTCGGCCATCAGCTCCGGGTCCTGCGCCATCAGCGCCTGGGCCTCCAGCACGGCCTGCGCCTCGCCGCCCGCGAGGTTGCCGCGCGCGATGAGGTCGGCGGCGACCGCCTCGACGGCGGCCTGGGCACGCGCCTGCTCGCGCGGGGCGTCCTCGGTCGGGATCTGGGTGGCCGGGGGCTCCAGCACCGCCGTCCCCATGTGCCG
Source organism: Kitasatospora sp. NPDC057542 (assembly GCF_042801945.1). Classification (NCBI taxonomy): domain Bacteria; kingdom Bacillati; phylum Actinomycetota; class Actinomycetes; order Kitasatosporales; family Streptomycetaceae; genus Kitasatospora; species Kitasatospora sp. NPDC057542. Next base: position 1,133 of record NZ_JBHVFE010000519.1, on the reverse strand, counting down.
CACCTGGCCGATCGCGACCCCGTGGCTCACGCCCACGCCGCGCAGCGTCTTCTCCATGTCACCTGTCTCCGCTGAGATGAGCGGCCCGCCGGGAACCGCTGTGTGGGGGCCGCCCCGTCATCTCGTCCGGGGCGGGTGTCGGAAGGAAGAGGTCAGCTCCAGCTGAACAACTGGTCGCCCGCCTTGGCCTCGCCGTCCTCCCGCAGCGCGCCGAGCGACTCGGCGGTGGCCTCCAGCGCCACGATCGGCGAGATCGGCGACTTGCCCGCGGCCTCGACGGCAGCCGGGTCCCACTTGATGACGGCCTGACCGCGGGTCACCGTGTCGCCCTTGTTGACGAGCAGCTCGAAGCCCTCGCCGTTGAGCTGAACCGTGTCGATCCCGAGGTGGGTCAGAACACCGTGGCCCTCGGCGTCCACGACGACGAACGCGTGCGGGTGCATGGAGACGACGACACCGTCAACCGGAGCGACCGCCGTGGTCTGCTCACGAACGGGGTCGATCGCGGTGCCCGGGCCGACCATCGCACCCGAGAACACCGGGTCGGGCACGCCCGCGAGCCCCACGATCTTGCCGGTCAGCGGCGACGTCACAGTGGTCATGGTTGTGCCTCCCAAATGCGCAGTACAGCGAGCGGCCGCGAGGAGCGGCATGACGATCAACTGAAGCCTAAATCATGTCAACTTAGGGCATCTTCTGACATTCCAGGGCGAAGGCCCTGCCCGCGCCTACCTGTCCGGCCGGCGGCTCACCGACCTGCGAGTGGTCTAGTCCTCTGGGTCGATGCGCCGCACTCTACAGGCATCTTGGCGAATCGGGACCATTGCTGTATATGCTCGCGAGAGCAACAAATCATGCCGCCGCCCGGAGGGCTCCCGGCGTGGCTCGATTCGCGCTCTGGCCACCGACCGGCTATGGTTGGTCGGGTCGCCGCGACTCCGCGGTTAACGCCAGATTTCGGATGCGAAAAGCCCCGGTAAACGGAGCGGAAAGCGTCTGATAAGCTGGAAACACGAAAGAACGAAGCCCGGAGGGCCTGCTGGAAGGCGGTCCGAAGGAAGCGTCCGTTCCTTGAGAACTCAACAGCGTGCCAAAAGTCAACGCCAGATATGTTGACATCCCCGGCCTCAGGT
>NZ_JBHVFE010000518.1:0-5991 GCF_042801945.1 Kitasatospora sp. NPDC057542 | reverse complement strand
GCCCCGGCGGGGGCCGGTGGGCGACGCCTGTCCGTCGTGGCCAGGTTGTGAGGAAGTGAGAACGATGGCTGTGCATTCGGAGCGGGTGCAGACACAGTCCCCGGACCCAGGGAAGGCTGCTGTGGCCGGTACGGAGACGAGCGCCTCGGGCGGCGGCTCGAAGGGTGCCGCGCCGAAGGGTGCGAGATCGGCGGTCGGCCCCAGCCTGGGCTCACGCCTCGCGCCGTACCTGCTGCTGCTGCCGGCCACCGTGGCGACCCTGGCCCTGCTGGGCTGGCCGCTGCTCAAGACGGTCCTGCTGTCGTTCCAGAACCTCAACAGGCGTCAGCTCGTCCTGCACCTGACCGAGTGGACCGGCTTCGACAACTACAAGGAGCAGCTGACCGACCCGGAGTTCTGGGCGGTCACCGGACGGACCGTCGCCTTCACCCTGGTCAACGTGGTGCTGATCATGGTCGGCGGCACCCTGATCGGCCTGCTGCTGAACCAGCTCGGCAAGAAGATGCGGCTGGTGCTCCAGGTCGCGCTGCTGCTGGCCTGGGCCATGCCGGTGGTCGCCGCCACCACCGTCTACACCTGGCTGTTCGACTCCCAGTGGGGCGTCGTCAACTGGATCCTGGAGCAGCTGGGCTGGCACTCGATGCACGGCTACAACTGGCTCAGCAACGAGTACTCGACGTTCTTCGTGATCATCCTGCTGATCGTCTGGATGTCGATCCCGTTCGTGGCGTTCAACATGTACGCCGGTCTGACCACCATCCCGAGGGAGCTCTACGAGGCCGCCCGGATGGACGGTGCCGGCTCCGTCAAGATCTTCACCGCGGTCGTCTTCCCCAACCTGAAGCCGTTCTTCCTGGCCACGACCTTCCTTGAGGTCATCTGGGTGTTCAAGGCCTTCACCCAGGTCTACGCGGTCAACGCCGGTGGTCCGGAGAAGCTGACCCGGACCCTGCCGGTGCACGCCTTCCTGGAGGGTTCGGCCGGCCAGCACTACGGGATCGGCTCCGCGATCGCGGTGCTCACCATCCTGATGCTGGGCGTGCTGATGGCGTACTACTTCCGCATCATGATCAAGCAGGAGGACGAGCTGTGAGGCGCTCTCTCTTCGGACGTACCTGGCTGAACGTGATCGCGGCCGTCCTCGCCGTCTTCTTCGTCTTCCCCGTCTACTGGATGTTCGCGACCGCGTTCAAGCAGAACAGCGACATCATCAGCCCGACGCCGGTGTTCATCCCGCTCGACGCGACCTTCGAGCACTTCACCACCGCGGTCGACGCGCCGAACTTCTGGACGTACGTCGTCAACAGCGTCGTCGTCACCGTCGGCGCGGTGCTCGGGTCGCTGGTGATCGCGACCCTGGCGTCGTTCGCCATCGCCCGGATGAAGTTCCGCGGCCGCAAGACCTTCGTGCTGGTCATCATGATGGCCCAGATGGCGCCCTGGGAGGTCATGACCATCGCGGTCTACATCATCTCCCGCGACAACGACATGCTGAACAGCCTGGTGCCGCTGACCCTCTTCTACATGATGATGGTCCTGCCCTTCACCATCTGGACGCTGCGCAGCTTCATCGCCGCGGTGCCGAAGGAGCTGGAGGAGTCGGCCATGGTGGACGGCTGCACCCGCTCCCAGGCCTTCGTGAAGGTGATCTTCCCGCTGCTGGCCCCGGGCCTGATGTCGACCTCGCTGTTCGGCTTCATCACGGCGTGGAACGAGTTCCCGCTCGTCCTGATCCTCAACAAGGACAACGGCAAGACGCTGCCGCTGTGGCTGTCGTCCTTCAAGACCGCCTTCGGCAACGACTGGGGCGCCACCATGGCCGCGTCCACGATGTTCGCCATCCCCGTGCTGATCCTGTTCGTCTTCCTGCAGCGCAAGGCGGTCGGCGGTCTGACCGACGGCGCCGTGAAGGGCTGAGTCAACGTGAGCATCCTCGTTCCCACCGTGCAGGACAGCGACCAGCTGCACCGCGACGCCCTGACCGTCCTCCAGCCCGGCTTCGTCGGCACCGAGCCGCCGGAGTGGCTGCGCCGCCACCTCGCCGCGGGCCTCGGCTCGGTCGCACTGTTCGACCGCAACGTGGCCGACCTCGACCAGCTGTCCGCGCTCACCCGGGCGCTGCGCGCCGAGAACCCGGACCTGCTGATCGCCATCGACGAGGAGAGCGGCGACGTCACCCGGCTGGAGGCGGGCTCCGGCTCGTCCTGGCCCGGCAACCTCGCGCTCGGCGCGATCGACGACCCGGCGCTGACCCGGGACGTCGCCCGCGAGCTGGGCCGGGCGCTGGCCGCGGCCGGCGTCAACTACAACTGGGCGCCCACCGCGGACGTCAACTCCAACCCGCGCAACCCGGTCATCGGCGTCCGCTCCTTCGGTGCCGACCCCGAGCTGTGCGCCCGGCACACCGCCGCCTGGGTCGAGGGCCTGCAGTCGGCCGGTGTGGCCGCCTGCTCCAAGCACTTCCCCGGCCACGGCGACACCGCGGTGGACTCGCACCACGGGCTGCCGGTCATCGACGTCGACCTGGACGTGCTGCGCGCCCGCGACCTGGTCCCGTTCCAGGCGGCGATCGCGGCCGGCACCAAGGCCGTGATGACCGCCCACATCATGATCCCGGCGCTGGACCCGAAGCTGCCCGCCACCCTGAGCCCGACCGTGCTGCGCGACCTGCTGCGCGCGGCCCCGGCCGACGGCGGCCTCGGCTACCAGGGCCTGATCGTCAGCGACGCGATCGAGATGGGCGCCATCGCCGACACCTTCGGGATGGGCGAGGGCACCGTGCTGGCCCTGGCGGCCGGCGCGGACGCGATCTGCGTCGGCGGCGGGCTCGCCGACGAGGAGACGGTGCTGATGCTGCGCGACGCCATCGTGGCGGGCGTGCGCTCCGGCCGGCTCGCCGAGGAGCGGCTGGCGGACGCCGCCGAGCGGGTCCGGTCGCTGGGCAGCTGGGGCCGGATCGCGGCCCAGGGCGAGCGGGTCGAGCCGGACCTGGCGGTCGGCCTGCGGGCCGCGCGCCGGGCGCTCAGGGTGGTCCGGTCGCCGGGCTTGGTGGTGCCGCCGGTGAGCGAGCGCCCGTACGTGGCCTCGTTCTCGGACGAGCCGAACATCGCGGTCGGCGACGTCACCCCGTGGGGCGTGGCCGGCATGCTGGCCGACCGCTTCCCCGGCACCCGTACCCGCGAGGTGTCGGCGGCCGAGGCCGCGCCGGAGCTGCTGGACGCCCTGGTCGACGAGCTGGTGGCCGGGGCCGAGGGGCGCCGTCTGGTGCTGGTGGTCCGGGACGTGCACCGGCACGCGTGGATGTCCGCCGCGCTGGGCCGCCTGGTGGCGGCCCGGCCGGACGCCGCCGTGGTCGAGATGGGCCTGCCCCAGTCCGAGCCGGTCGGCGCGCTCCACATCGCCACCCACGGCGCCGCCCGGGTCTGCGGGCTGGCGGCCGTGGAGGTCCTCACCGGGCAGCCGGGAGCGGTCGGCTGAACCGATCGACGAGACGTCACCGGTCGTGTCCGGCAGGCGTCGGCCGACGGGCCCGTCATGCGCATGTCGCATGGCGGGCCCGTTCCGTTTCCACGGGGTTGACCTGCGGGTTCGTCGAGTGACCGTGCTCCCTCAAGCAGGCCTTAAATCCACCTTAAGATCCACCGAGGGTGACGGAACGGCGACTGGCCGCCATGCGGTACAACAGCTCTGCAACGGCCCACCCGACTAAGGCTTTTGGTCGTTGACACCACCTATGGTCTAGGCCAGAGTCCAGTCATCCGGTTCGAGATTCAACCTCGCCGGATGTGGTATCGGCCCTCCCTGAAGCTCTTCGCCGCCCCCTGTCCGGACTCTCCGCCGCGGGCGCCAATCATGCTGCCGGCGGGCAACACGGCTCTACACCCCTCGGAGGATGGCGTGAAGAAGCGTCAGCTCGTGTCGACGCTCGGGACCATGGCACTGGCGGTCGGTCTGACGGCCTGTTCCTCGTCCGCGAAGCCCGCGGGCGACGGCGGCGCGAGCGGCTCCGCGGACCCGAAGGCCGCCGGCGGCACCGTCACCGTCTGGCTGATGGACGACGCCCAGAAGAACTGGCCGGACCTGGTCCAGCGGGTCAACGACGAGTTCGCGGCGAAGTACCCGAACGTCAGCCTCAAGCTCTCCTACCAGGGGTGGGCCGACAAGGTGAGCAGGCTCGACAAGGCCATCGCCGACGGCAACGCACCCGACGTGGTCGAGCTGGGCAACACCGAGACCATGAAGTACGTGCTCTCCGGCGCGCTGGCCCCGGTGGACCGCAGCACCTTCGACAACTCCGACAGCTGGATCAAGGCGCTCGCCAACACCTGCACGTACCAGGACAAGCTCTGGTGCGTGCCCTACTACGCCGGCTCCCGCGTCGCCATCTACAACTCCACCGCCTTCCAGCAGGCCACCGGCAGCGCCGACTTCCCGAAGACCGAGGCGGACCTGCTGGCCGCGCTGGACAGGATCGCGGACCGGAACAAGGCCGACAAGACCTTCTCCCCGCTCTACCTGCCCGGCCCGTACTGGTACGCCGCGATGAGCTACGTGGCCGGGTACGGCGGCAGCATCGCCAAGTTCGACAGCTCCGGCAACTGGCACGGCACCCTGCACGACCCCAAGTCCCAGCAGGGCATCAGCCACTTCGTCGACCTGGTGCGCAAGTACAACAAGGGCGACCTGACGGTGAACGAGCAGAACCAGTTCGAGTCGATGGCCCGCGGGCACGCCGCGTCCTTCTACGGCAACGGCTACGAGGCGGCCAGCGTGACCGCGCCGGTCACCGGCGACCCGAGCATCAAGGACGCCGTCAAGGTGGCCACCATGCCCGGTCCGGACGGCAAGCCACTGCCGACCTTCATCGGCGGCTCCGACCTCGCCGTCACCGCCAAGTCCCCGCAGGTGGCGCTGGCCACCGACTGGATCCGGATGTTCACCAGCACCAAGTCGGAGCAGGCGCTGGCCGACAAGGACATCCTGCCGAACAACCTGACCCAGCTGAACCCGCTGAAGAACAAGCCGACCACCGCCGCCGCGGCCAACGCCGTTCCGGACGCCTGGTTCACCCCGCTGGCCCCCGGCTGGGGCGCGGTCGAGAAGCAGAAGATCATCCCGGACATGCTGACCGCGATCCTCAAGGGCAAGTCGGTGGACCAGGCCACCAAGGAGGCCGACGCCGCGATCGACCAGCTGATCAACAAGCCGTCCTGACCTTCCGTCGCGCCCGTCGCGGTACGCCCCTGCCGCCTCCGGAGGGGCGTACCGGAGGGGCGTGACGGGGAGCGCACGAGCGTGCGGACGGAGGTGCCCGGCGGCAGGTGCGCCCGTAGGATTGCGGGACGAAGAACCGCAGCGAGTGTGCGGACTCGCCGCCGTGGAGGTTCCCGCCGGGCAGCCGCCCGAGCGGGGTCGAACCGTCTCATCGGAGGCAGACCCAGATGTCCGACCCGCAGACCGTTCCCGTCCCCGGCCGGATCATGGCGGCGGAGATGGCCGAGCAGCCGGCCGTCCTCCAGCGCATCCTCGACGAGGGTGCCCCGCAGATCCGCGAGGTCGCCGCGCAGATCGCCGCCCGCAACCCGCGCTTCGTCCTGCTCACCGCGCGCGGTACGTCCGACAACGCCGCGCTGTACGCCAAGTACCTGACCGAGATCCTGCTCGGCAAGCCGGCCGGCCTGACCTCGATGTCCACCACCACCGCGTACGGCGCCAAGCCGGACCTCACCGACGTCCTGGCCGTCACCGTCAGCCAGTCCGGCGGCTCGCCCGACCTGGTGGCCTCCACCAAGGCCGCCCGCGAGGCCGGCGCCATCACCCTCGCGGTGACCAACAACGCCGCCTCGCCGCTGGCCGAGGTCTCCGAGTTCCACATCGACGTGCTGGCAGGCCCGGAGAAGGCGCTGCCGGCCACCAAGACGTACACCGCCGAGCTGCTGGCGCTCTACCTGCTGGTCGAGGGCCTCGCGGAGGCATGGGGCTACCCCCGGC
>NZ_JBHVFE010000517.1:0-5996 GCF_042801945.1 Kitasatospora sp. NPDC057542 | reverse complement strand
CCCCGCAACTCCGCGAGGTCGGCCAGCGACGTTCTGATGGAAGCAGCGCCACAAGCTGCCTACGCCCACTCCACGCCGATCTGGCCGTTGGCGACGGCGGTGAAGATGCTCTCGTGGGTGTCGATGCTGCCGCGATACCTCTCGCGCAGGAGGTTGAATATCAGCGATTCCCGTCTCCGTTGATCACGGCGACGAGTCAGCCCACGTCGGCCGTTCACCCCCCGAGGCGAGTCGGCGAAGGAAGCTGAGCACATTCGCTTGTACGTAGTTGGGCACCTTTCCCTGTACGCAGACAGGGAGTGCTGGGGGAGTCTGGCGGCGGCCTTCGGCCGGAGGGATTTCCTGCACCTGAAGGACGTCACCGTACGGTCGGACCGGACGGATGCTGCCGACCTGGCGCGGTCGCGTTGCGGCCGAGATGTCCTCGAAGGTCGGGGGATCAGGCGGTGGCGCCGCCGGCGCTCGGGGGGTTCGGGCGGGGTTCGTTGGCCGATCGAAGTGAGGCGTCAAGCTCGTTGGTTTTGACCGAACTTGACCGCTGCTTTTCGAACGCTAGAACTGTCCAGCCGTGCAGGTTAACCGATATGACTGCGAATCGCATTTAAGGGCTGTGCAGCTACCACGCTGCGTGTACCGGCGGCTACTGTCGCTGGTCTGCGGGCCCCGGCAACCGGTCGTCGAAAACTTGTGCCGGGGCTCCGCTACCCCCTGCCACGTCGTTCTGAGGAGGACACATGTCCGCACTCCGCAGCAGCTCCCGCAACGCCCACGCGCTACCGGACGGTGGGTTCGACCGTAACATCCCGCGCCCGAAGGGTCCCCAAACCACGAGCTGCCGGTGGACCGTTGACCTGGTGGTGAACGTTCGGCCCACCCGGGCCTGGACGGCCCTTGCCGTGCCGCTGCTGCTCGCCCCGGCGCTCGACAGCGCGCTCTGCGGCGCCGTCGTGGTCGCCCTGCTGTCCGTGCTGCACGGCTCTTACCTGCGGCTGAGCACCGTCACCCGCCGGTGAACGACCGGGCCTGCGCGCCGGTTCCCCGCCGCGCGCAGGCCCGCCCCTTCGCCCCCGGCAGCCTGCCAGCGGGGGTGTTTCCCCGCACCGCCGGCGGACCGCTACGACCGCTCAGCTACCCGTTGCCGCGCCGCAACCCGGCACGCGGCCGGGCGAGGAGAACCATCACGATGAAGACCACCCTGACCTGCCACCAGTGCAAGACCCCCTTCCGGCGCCCCTGCGACCGCGGCCGGATCCCGAAGTACTGCCCCGCGTGCCGCGCGAAGGGCGCCACCAGCACCGACCACAAGGGCGAGAAGCTGGGCATGGGCAAGTTGGTGCGCGCGCGCGACGCCGAGGCGGCGGCGGTGTCCCGCTCCGTCGCCGAACGGGGCGTGGAGATCAACCGCCTGACCCGGATGCCCCAGCCCCTGCGGGCCCTCGAACAGGTCATGCTCGTCGAGCAGGACCTGGAAGACCTCAAGGCCCACCTGATCCAGCAGGCCCGCCATCAGGGCCACGACTGGGACGCGATCGGCGAGACGCTCAGCCTCAGCGCGAAGTACGTCGCGCGCCGCTACAACGAGGAGTACCTGCGCCGCCGCCGCCGCAACCGCGGACGCCGCACCGCCAGCGCAGGGGCCCCGGCCTTCCGGCTCGCGGCCGACGCCGCCCTGGCCCCCGCTCTCGTCCACCCCGCGGCCGTCGAGAGCCAGCCCCGGGAGGTCGGCGCGGCCGAGGCCGGCGACGACACCGCCGCCGAGGACGACGCACCACCGGGCCAACGCGGCGAACGGCGCGACGCCGCCCGCCTGTCCCGCGCCCTGTCCCACCTCCAGCGCAGCTCCGGCACGACCATCAGGGCCCTGTCGCAAGCGGCCGAGGTCTCCCCCTCGTTCGTCTGCCGGGTCCTGTCAGGGCACAAGATGCCGTCCTGGCCGATCACCCGGTCGATCACCGAGGCCTGCGGCGCGAACCCCGATGACCTGCGCATCCTCTGGCAGACCGCCCAAGGGGCCCGCCCGCGGCCCCCCGTGATCCGCCGCAACGACGACGAACTGTTCACCGAAGCGCTCGCCACTCTGCGCTCGGCCCTGCGCGGCCTGCACCTCGCCGCCTTCAGCCCACCCCCGGCCCTGGTCTGCGAGCAGGTCGACGGCCCCCTCAGCCCCCGAGACGTCACCGGCCTCCTCGACAAGGAGACGGAGGCCACCTCCCTGCCCGACTGGCCCGTCATCGGCCAGGTCGTCGACGCCCTCAACGCCGACGCGGACATGGTGCGGCCCCTGTGGGAGCACGCCCAAGTCGCCCGGGACCCCTACTGGACCCCTGAACACGGGGCCTCCCGCTCGACCCTGCCCGTCTTCGGCTGAGCCCGCCCGACACCCTCGCCCAGCAACCGGAGGGAGAGACCATGCCCGCCCCCCCCCCCGAACTCTCGCACCCCACCACCTCCCTCACCCACCACACCCTCGACCTCGACGCCCTCTACAACCGCAACCACCACCGCTACCGCGACTACGCCGACCTCCTCCTCACCCCCACCGACACCCACCTCGCCCTCCGCGCCACCCGCGACCACCTCGCCGACGAATGGGCCCACGCCATCAGCACCAACCCCACAGCCTTCGCCTGGGACGCCCTCCGCCGACGCGTCCACCTCCTCGCCGGCCCCAGACCACTACGCCCCATCGCCCACCTCGCCGCACCCGAACAGGACGTGCTGCTGCTCCACCTGGTACTGGGGCTGCCGGAGGCGGAGGTGGCGGCGCTCACCGGGACCGACCCCGCCGCAGTGCGCGTACGGCTCCGCTCCCTCACGCGGCGCGCCACGCGGAGATATCGACCCCATGTTTGAATAGGAACGCCTGTTCGATTTACGGTGGGGGTGTGACCAGCGCAGTGCCGTTCTCCCGCCCCCACCCCGGCCACCCGGACCACCAGGTCGGCGATGCCGAGCGGGCACCGCGCGAGCTGATGTCCGGCCCCGGCCGAAGCTGGGACACCGAGCCACGCTGGCGATGGATCGAGATCCGCCTCGGCGGCCAGTGGCGGCCCGGCCGAGTGGAACGCTGGCGCCTGCACCAGGGCTCCACCACCTGGGTCGCCCTCGTCCGCTGGGGACCCGGCTTCGACGACTGGGGCTGGTACCTCCACCACTCCGGTACGATCCGCCAGGCCCCGGAACCCGCCAACTTCCACGACGGCCCGGCGAGCTGGTGAACACCGACAACGACAGCGAGGCCGCCGCCACCGACCTCGCCGACGCCCTCGAAGCGTTCACCGACCACGCCGCCGCCCCCGGCACCGCCGCCGGAGACGACATCTGGGTCACCATCGGCACCCCCTACGGAATCGAACAACGCACCCTCCGCTTCCCCACCGGCGTCGCCGACTGGATCACCGAGCTGCTCCGAGACGAGACCCAGGCACTGGAGGCCGGTCACCGCGCTGCCGACCGCGGCCGGGACGACGACCAGGGCGCCGGCGTCGAACCGGCCTGGTGGTGAACCGGCACCGCCGGACCGTCCGCGCGGTGTCGGTGGCGGCTGGGAGGCTGGGCGTCATGGACGGCGAGGTGCTGCTGCGGGGCCGGGTCTACGGAGCCGACCATGACGACCCCGGCCCCCAGCCCGGGCACGAGTACCGCGAGCTCGTCGCAGGCCCGCTCGACGGCCTCCTCCTGGACGTCACCGGCTGGAATGCCGACCAGCTCGCCGACGGCGCCGCACTCCCCACCGAGATCGGCTCCTACGGCGCCGGCGGCCGCGCCCACTACGAACCCCGCCTGGCGGACCCGCGCCGCTGGGACTGGCAGGGAGACGCCCCCTGACACCGCCCCGGACCAACCCCAGCGGCACTGCGGTACCCGCCCGCACACACTGGGAGGACCGGTCCGCGCCCGAACCCCCGAGCGGGCAGCGGACCGGTCCCCAACCAAGGCATCAGCGCCGGACAACCTCGACATGCTGCACCAGGAACAGCAGCACGGCGACGGCCAGCCCGGAGCCGGCGTTCGCGAGCACCGCGCCGAGCATCCGGCCAGGGTCACGCCAGGCCGGCCGCGCCGGCCGCGCCACCGCCTGGGGCCGACGGTCCGTCCCACGGGTGCGCGACGCAGCGTTCCGGCGCCGTGAGGTGCGCGTGGTCATCATGGTTCCCCTCCGAGTCGTGGATGGCTGACACAGACGCAGCCGCACACACGACGCTCCAGTGTGCGCGGTACCCCGGACAGGGCCGGGCGGGTCCGTGGCACCGGACAGTAGGAAAGCGAGAACGCCGGTCAAGTCAGCCCAGGAACCAAATCCACGAGGGCAACCAGAGACAGGGCAACCGCGAAACCGGCGGACCCTACACCCTCCTGGCAGCCAGTCAACCCCCGCCGAACCGCCCCAGAAAACGACGATGGTCGTCACCCCGTCCACGGGGCGACGACCACCGGGTCCAAGGGCCGACGGCCAGACCAGCACCTACGAAACGGCGCCCCCAGTCAAGCCCCGCTGCTCGCACAAGCACGGACAACTCCTCGGCCCGCCCGGGATACACGGGCGGGCCGGCACGTCCGCTACGCGCAGGTGTCGAGCATCTCGACCAGCGCGGCCTTCTCGGCCTGGGTGGTGCTGAGGCCGTAGAGGTTCTTGATGTGGGTCCAGGCACGGGAGTAGGTGCACCAGTAGGCGGTGGACGGCGGCCGCCAGGCGTCGGGGCCCTTGTCGGCTTTGGCGCGGTTGGAGGCGGCGGAGACGGCGAGTAGCTGGGAGTGCTCCAGATCGTTGGCGAAGGCGCGGCGCTTGTCGGTGGTCCAGGTGTCGGCCCCGGACCTCCACGAGGCCGCGAGCGGGACCAGGTGGTCGATGTCGAGTGCCTTGGCGTCGGTGAAGGTCTTGCCGTCGTAGGGACTGACCCACGTCCCGGCGACGGCCTGGCACTTGTCGTTCTGGACGACGTCCTGGCCATCGCGGGCGAGGACGGTCTCGCGGGTGTCGCACTCGCCGGAGATCTTGATCCAGTGCGGGAACCTCTCGCGCGAGTACCCGCCCATGGAGTGTGGGGCCTCGACGGTGAGTTCGTTGAGCTCGGCGCGCGCGACGTCGACGGGCGGAGGCTCGGGCAGGTCGCGGCGCGCGGACACCGTGCTGGTGGCCGGGGCGGTGGTTTCAGCGGTGGCCGGGGCTGCGGCGGGCAGGAAGAGCGCGGCGAGCGCGGCCAGGACGGTGGCGCTGCGGCGCCACCTGGCAGTGATGATCATGGGGTCACGTCTACCGGCGCCCGGATGGCGAGCTGCGGTTGGTCACCTGGTCGGCGGCGTGCCCTGACCAGGGTTGACGCGAGGTCTTGGGCCAGTCGGACCAGCGCGGTGGTGCGGTGGCTTTGTTCACGGTTCGTGAAGTCAGCTGTTCACGGATCTGGGCTCTGGCGCGAGTTTTGTGGAGCCGTCACGACGGGTGCTGGCTCTGCGGCGGAGGAATCGGGCCCGGGAACGGCCCACAGACCCCGGCGGGAGGCCAGAGTCCCGAGGGGAGGTCCTGGCGAGCTCCGAGGAAGTAGTCCACCCCCTCCTCGAACAGCGCCGTCTCGACGACTGCCCGTAGCGGGCCCTGGGCCTCGACGGGAACCGGGTACCCACCGGCCATCATCCATTCGTCATCACCGAGATCGAACAGGCCCCTCACCTGCAGGAACTGCTCTCGCGTCACCGTGACGGACGAGCAGAGCCACTCGTCGGGGCCGAATCCTTCCAGCTCCCATGCAAGGTTGCGGCCGTCCTCGAACGGATAGTCCTCACTCATCGGCCGATCGTACAGCGCTCCCGACTCGACCGACCCGAGCAAACCTCTCCTACGGCAAACCGCTACTTCCACCACAGCCGCGAGCGTCGCTACTCGCTGCTACCGACCACACAACTGATGCTGTTGGTGATCTTCACTGGGGAGGGTGAGGCTGACGGCTTTGCCGGTCGCTGGCCCTGTGCGCCTGCTGTCCTGATCTGGAGATCCGAGC
>NZ_JBHVFE010000516.1:0-6002 GCF_042801945.1 Kitasatospora sp. NPDC057542 | reverse complement strand
CAGCCGACTTCCTGCGCGACGCCCTGCTGAAGCGCCGCCTACAGCGCCGCCCGGTACGCCTCCAGCCGCTCGGCCAGCTCCTTCGGGTGACCGAGCATGGGGCAGTGGTCGCCCGGCATCTCGTCCGGCCGGAAGCCGAGCCGCTCCTCGACGTGCCGCCGCAGGAACGCGGCCGGGAAGAACCGGTCGTCGGAGGACATCAGGAACCTGGTCGGCACCTGCGGCCAGGCGTCCACCGGCCACGGCGTCCCGAACGGAGCCGGCGACTGCTGCCGCTGGTGCTCCGCGATGAACTCCTCCGCCAGTGCGGCCGGAGTGTCGTGCACGACCAGGGAGCGCACGTCCTCCTCCGCGCCCTCCGCCACGCCCCGGGCGGCGTCGGATTCCCTCCGGTCCGCCCAGTAGCCGGTGTTCCCCCACCACGCGCCCGGCGACTCCCCGGGGGCCGGCACCTGGGCCTGGAGCATGACCAGCAGGTCCACCGGCAGTCGCTCGCACACCAGCGGGCCCGTGAAGCCGCCGAACGAGTGGGCGACCAGCACGAGTTGGCCCGTCCGCTCGCCGATCGCCGCCACCACCGCGTCCGCGTACTCGGCGAGGCCGGCCGCCTCGTCCTCGCACGGCAGGTCCGGCGCGACCACCTCATGGCCCCGCTCCCGCAACTCGGCCGCCAGCGGCCCCCAGTACCAGGCATCGACAGCCGCGGCATGGATCAGAACGTACGTCGCCATGATCAGTCCCCCTCAGGAATCGGTCACTCCCCGCACCGCGCCCGAGCCTACCGACCGGTCCGCGCCCGAACCTCCGGGCGGCACCCGCATACTCATCCCAATGACCATCCGTGAACGGCCCGTTGGGGGAAGTCCTTGTTCCACGACACCCGCCCGCGCAGCATCCGCATACCGACCCACCGCGAGACCGCCGAGGAGTGGGGCGAGCAGATCGCCGTCCTCCGCGCCGCTCCGCCCGGGTGGTCCTTCCTGCTCGGGCGCCTGTCCTCCGACGGCTACCTCTGCCACCTGGACCTCAACTACCACCTGGACGGCGAGCTCGTCGCCGTCGTCCAGACCTCGCGGCCCGTTCCGGCCGGCCACCGGGTGGGCTCCCTCACCACCCCGCAGTCCCAGCTCTCCACCTTCCTGGCCAATTCGGACCGCCTCGACCCCAGAACCCACCTGGCCCCGCTCGACGGCCCGCCCACCCCGGGCGAGGTGCTGCTCCACGGCGTCCCCACCCCCGTCGAGGTCCACCACAGCCACGGCTGCCGCAGCGCCCTGATCCCCCGGCTCCCCTCCCAGCAGGGCTACGTGATCGTCACCGCCACCGCCGCACACTGGGCCTCCGCCACCGACCTCGCCCTCCGGCCCCCGGCGGCGTTCTGAGCGCCCCCGCGCGATTCACTCGAACGGGGCGGCGCAGGGGGCGCCCCGATCTGATTCGTCGTCACGAATGCGCCGATGGCGGAGTGTTCACACCAATCATGCACAGGGAATCCCCGGCACGGCGGCGAGGCCGGGGTTAGCCTGTGGCCATGGTTGCAAACTACAAGGAAGAAGTAGCCATGTCCGACGCGGAGTTCGTCAGCGGTCCCGCCCTGATCCTCCGGTCCCTCGCCTCCGACCCCTCCCGGCCGGCCATCACCTCCGCCGACGGCGTCGAGCTCACCGCCGGCGACTTCGCCGCCACCACCTACCGCCTCGCCCACGAGCTGACCGCCCGGGGCGTCACCGTCGGCAGCACCGTGACCCTGCTGACCGGCAACACCCCCGAGGCCCTGAGCGCCCGGTACGCCGCGGGCCTCGCGGGCGCCCGGGTGGTGAACCTGTACGACGGCATGAGCACCCCGATCCTCGCCGAGATCACGGCGAGCGTCGACACCACCGTGCTGCTCGTGGACGCCGAACGCTACGCCGCCGCAGCCGAGTTGCTCCCACTGATCGACGTGCCGACCGTCCTCACCCTCGGCCCCGGGCCCGGCGGCGCCCCCGCCGCCGTCGGCGCGGACGTGATCGCCGCCTCCGCCCACCGCCCCGCCGAACCGCCGGCCGTCCGGATCGGCCCCGACGACGACCTCGGCATCCGCCACACCGGCGGCACCACCGGCATCCCGAAGGGCATCCTCAGCCTGCACGGGCCCTACCGCCGCGTCTTCGACGCCCCGATCGGCAGCGACCCCGCCGACGGCGCACCCCGGCTCCTCGCCGCCACCCCGCTCGCCCACCTCGCGGGCATCATGTGCGACCTGACGCTCTACCACGGCGGCGCGGTGATCCTCCAGCGCTCCTTCGAGCCCGGCGCGGTGCTCGCCGCCATCGAGCGCGAACGCATCACCGACCTCTGGCTGCTGCCGCCGCTGCTCTACCAGCTGCTCGACCACCCGGCGATCGGCCGCACCGACCTGTCCAGCCTGCGGCAGATCGCGTACGGGGGCTGCGCCGCCTCGCCGACCCGGATCCGCGAGGCGCTCAAGGTGTTCGGGCCGGTCCTGATGGGCGCCTACGGGATGTCGGAGGCGCAGATGATCTCCGTGCTCACCCCGCAGGAGCACGACCGGATCGGCCCGGGCAGCACCCAGGTCCCGGTCGGCCGGCCCGCCCAGGGCGTCGAGGTGGCGATCCGCTCGCCCGACGGCACCGACCTGCCGACCGGCGAGCAGGGCGAGATCCACCTGCGCTCCGACACCGTCATGGCCGGGTACTGGAAGCGGCCCGACCTCACCGCCGCGGTACTGCGGGACGGCTGGCTGGACACCGGCGACGTCGGCTACTTCGACAAGGACGGCTACCTCTACCTCTCCGACCGGGTCAAGGACCTGATCATCGTGGTCGGCGGGCACGTCTACCCCTCCGAGGTGGAGGACCTCCTGCTCACCCACCCGACGGTCGCCCGCTGCGCCGTCTTCGGGGTCCGCGACGACCAGGAGGCGGAGCACGTCCACGTCGCCGTCGTCCCCACCCCGGGACAGCGGCCGGAGCTGGACGAACTCCGCGCCTTCGTCACCGAACGCAAGGGGCGGATCTACGCGCCCGAGGCTCTGCACCTCGTGGACGAGATCCCGCTGACGCCCGTCGGCAAGCCGGACAGGAAGCGCCTGCGCGAGGTCGCCGCGGACTGAGGACACCAGGGGTGGCGGCGCCGGGGTTCCGCGCCTTGCCTCCCGACTTCACCCCAAGGTGGGGTTTGGCTCAACGAACCACGGCCCCCGTGCCGAGAAGCCAACGGGGTGGCGGCGCTGAGGGCCGCCACCCCGCCCCGCCCGTCCGCCTCCGGCACCTCCCGGCCCGTACGCGCCAGTTCGCCGACGCCGGCGGCGTCGGCCCGGTGCACGGCGTCGGATCGTGGCGGCGCTCCCCGTCGGAGCGGCGGTCGACGCTCAGCCCTCCTCCCGGCCCCGGAAGGCCCGGCGGTACTCCCTCGGTGCGACGCCGACCCGGTCCACGAAGACCGGCCGCAGCGAGACCGCCGAGGCGAAGCCGCAGTGGGCGGCGACGGTGTCGACGGGCAGGTCGGTCTCCTCCAGGAGGCGCTGGGCGGTGAGGATGCGCTGGTCGAGGAGCCAGCGCATCGGGGTGGTGCCGGTGGTGGCGGTGAAGTGGCGGGCGAAGGTCCGTTCGGACATCAGCGCGGCGGCGGCCATCCGGCGCACCGTCCAGGGGGTGTCGAGGGAGGCCAGGACCTCCGCGCGGAGCCGGGCGAGCGGGTCGTCGTCGGCGGCGGCGTCCGGGACCGGGGAGGGGATGAACTGGGCCTGGCCGCCCGCCCGGAAGGGGGCGGTGACCATGGCCCGGGCGATGGTGGCGGCGGCCTGCTGGCCGTGGGCGGTGCGGACGAGGTGGAGGCAGAGGTCGATGCCCGCCGCGACGCCGGCCGAGGTCCACAGGCCCTCGCCGCCGGTGAAGAGCACCTCGGGCCGGACCGTCACCGCCGGGAATCGGCGGGCGAGTTCGGGGACGAGCGCCCAGTGGGTGGTGGCCTCGCGGCCGTCCAGCAGGCCGGCCTCGGCGAGGACGAAGGCGCCCGCGCAGAGCGAGGCGATCGGGACGCCGGCGACGGCGACGGCCCGCAGGGCCTCCAGGATCTCCGGGCTCCGCCGGGCGGCCGGGTCCTCGACGCCCGGCACCACCACCAGATCGCACGCGGCCAGCGCCGCCGGCGCGTCGTCGGGAACCCGCTCCAGCCCGCCGCCCAGCCGCACCCGGGCGCCCTCCGGCCCGCAGACCCGCAGGTCGAAGGCGGGCAGGCCGAACCGGGCGGACCGGTCCGTCCACACCTCGGCGATCACGGCGTAGTCGAAGGCCCGGACACCGTCGAAGATCAGGCAACCCACCGTACGCATGGCAGAAATCTATCGAGGGGTGGCATGTGCGCCCATCACGACTTCCCGGTGACGCCGACCACCATGGACGGCATGACGAACACCGATGCCTTCGACGCCCCGCTCACCCTCGACCCCGACGCCGTCCTGCTGCTCATCGACGTCCAGAAGGGCTTCGAGGCCCCGGACTTCGGCCCCCGCGACAACCCGCAGGCCGAGCAGCGGATGGCCGAGCTGATCGCCGTCTGGCAGGCCACCGGCCGTCCGATCGTCACCGTGCAGCACTCCGCCCCGGTCGGCCCGCTGGCCGAGGGCACCCCGGGGTACGAGCTGAAGGACTTCGTCGCCGAGCTCACCCCCGCGCTGCACGTCACCAAGACCGTCAACAGCGCCTTCTACGGCACCCCCGACCTGCACGCCTGGCTCCAGGAGCGCGGCGCCCGGCAGGTGGTGGTCACCGGGATCATCACCAACGTGTGCAACGAGACCACCGCCCGGATGGCCGGCAACCTCGGCTACGACGCGATCTTCCCCACCGACGCCATGCACTCCTTCGACATGACCGGCCCCGACGGCACCACCATCCCCGCCGCCGAACTCGCCCGCGCCACGGCGACGACCCTGCACGCGATGCGCTTCGCCAAGGTCGTGACGACCAAGGACGTCACCGCAGCCGCTACGGCCTGAACAGCGGCTCGTAGGCGTTTCCCTCCTCGGCGTTGAGCAGCACGTACGAGGCCCCGAGGCCCAGCGCGAGCTCCCGCAGCCGCGCCAGGGCCTCGGCGGCGGAGGGGACGTCGAGCCCGAGCGCGGCGGCCGCCGCGTCCCGCTCGGCGTAGAGCCCGGGCTCGTCCTCCAGGTACTCCTCGGCCGCCTCCGCGCTCTCCTGCGCCGTCAGCCGCGGGCAGTCCCGCCACCACGGCACCGCCAGCAGCAGCCGGACCAGCTCCGGTACCCCGACGGCCAGCAGGGCGGCGCCGCCCTCGGAGTCGGCGTACAGCACCGGCCGCTCCTCGCCGCCCTCCCCGCAGAGGAAGAAGGTGCCGCCCGCGCCGTCCTTGGCCACCGGCTCCAGGGCCGCGCCCGAGGCGAGCACCACCTCCTCCCCGTGCTCGTAGACGTCGAGGGAGAAGTCGCCCGGCCAGGCCAGGAAGTCGGCGGCGGTGGAGTCGGCGCGGATCGCATCGAGGAGGGACATGGCGGCCACCTTACGGACCGCCGCGGACAGTCCTCAGGCCGTCGGCCGCCGCGCCGGGTACGCCTCCCTGCCCAGGGTGCCGGTGCCGCCGGTGACCAGCACGGGGGTTCCTCGTCGTGATCGTCTCCGATTCGTCCCGGGAAGGGAGTTGATCTCCCCACCGCAGCCGTTGTTGGGTGGCTCCTGCTGCCCTGCCCCCGGTGACGAAGGAATGTGACACGTGGACGAGACGGTGGACGGGAAATCCGCCCGGGTCGTGTTCTTCGAGGAGCACCGCCCGCACCTGCGCGCGGTCGCGTACCGGATGCTCGGCTCGGTCAGCGAGGCCGAGGACGCCCTCCAGGAGGCCTGGCTCCGCTACGACCGCACCGACACCTCCGAGGTGGCCAACCTCGCCGGCTGGCTGACCACGGTGGTCTCGCGGGTCTGCCTGAACCTGCTGCGCACCCGCGCCCAGCGCCGCGAGGAGCCCCTGGAGCCCGCCGGGCC
>NZ_JBHVFE010000515.1:0-6037 GCF_042801945.1 Kitasatospora sp. NPDC057542 | reverse complement strand
GGGTGGTGAAGCCGAGGTCGAGCGCCTGCCGAGACCGCCGAAACCCCGTCGACCCGCGCCGGGCGACCGGATCCCGACGACGATCAGACGTTGACGCCGTAGTCCGTCGCGATGCCGCGCAGGCCGGAGGCGTAGCCCTGGCCGATGGCGCGGAACTTCCACTCGTTGCCGTTGCGGTACAGCTCGCCGAAGACCATCGCGGTCTCGGTCGAGGCGTCCTCGGTCAGGTCGTAGCGCGCGATCTCCAGGCCGTTGGCCTGGTTGACGATCCGGATGAACGCGTTGCGCACCTGGCCGAAGTTCTGCAGCCGGGCGTCGGCGTCGTAGATCGACACCGGGAAGACCACCTTGGCCACGTCGGCCGGGACGCGGTCCAGGTCGACCTTGATCTGCTCGTCGTCCCCGTCTCCGCCGCCGGTCAGGTTGTCGCCGCTGTGCTCGACCGAGCCCTCGGGGCTGCGCAGGTTGTTGAAGAAGACGAAGTGCTGGTCCGAGACCACCTTGCCCAGCGCGTTGCACAGCAGCGCGCTGGCGTCCAGGTCGTAGTCGGCCCCGGTGGTGGTGCGCACGTCCCAGCCGAGACCGACGATCACGGCGCTCAGACCGGGCGCCTCCTTGCTCAGCGAGACGTTGCCGCCCTTGGCCAGCGAAACTCCCACAATGCCCTCCTCTGATCTCTCCCTGTGGACGAATCTACAACACTGTAGAGATCACGAGAATCCGCCGGGAGTCGGGCCCGCCCCGGGAATTTCTCGGGGTCGCACCCGGGAACCGAATGCGGGGGCCGCACACGGGAGGCGCAGACGGGCGGCGCGGGCTCACTGGACGGCGTCGATCTCGATCCGCAGCGCGCCGTTCTCCACCAGCGCCCGGCGGCCCCAGTCCAGCAGCAGGCCCAGCACCTCGCGTTCGCCCGCCGGGAGCCGGGCCACGTCCACCCGCTCGATCTCCCGGACCAGCGCGGCCATCGACGGCTGCCTGATGCGGCTGCTGAAGTCGAGGTCCGGCTCATGCCGGGCGAGGGTGGGCAGGCTCCGCTCGCCCAGTCGGCGCACGACGGCCCGCAGCGCGCCGCCGTCGGCGTAGGCCTCCAGCCGCCCGGTCTGCGGCGCCGGGCCCGCCTTGCGGCCCGTCCTCGCCTTCACGGGCACCCGGTACAGGCCGAGGACGTACTCGTCCTCCGCCACCTCGTCGTCCGGCCCGCACGGCCGCAGGCCGCCCGTTGCGCTTCGCATGGCGAGCACCCTAACCGCCGACCGCCCTAGACTGGCAGTGGATTTCCCCTCGTCAAGGCCCTGTCGCCGGAGGTTCCGATGCGCCAGCGGTACAGCTTCCACCTCGACCGGGGCGGGCACTCGGTGACCGTCAACGTCCGGTCCGGCTGGATCACCGAGACCGAGCTGCTGGTCGACGGCAAGGAGTGCGCCTTCCACCGGGTCCACGGGCACGGCGACTACCCGCTGACCCTCGCCGCCCAGGTCGCCGAGGAGCCGCCGAAGCCGCTCGCGGTCCGGCTGGACCGCACCGGCCTGGCCGAGCACCCGCTCTCCTGCGTCCTGGAGCTGTCCGGCGCCGAACACCCGATGCCCGAGCACACGGCGCGCTGAAACCCTCCGTTCGGGCGGTTTGCCCACGAATGCCGGAAAACCTTACGATTCCGGGCCGGACCCCCACGACGAAAGCCGCCGCATGACCTCCCCCGTGACTCCCAGCACCTTCGACGACCTGCTGCGGGAGGTGATGACCGGCGCCGAACGCTTCGGCCACCCCCAGCACGTCCGGCTGACCTGGCTCGCCGTGCGCCGCCACGGCGCCACCGCCGCCCTCGACCTGGTCGGCGACGGCATCCGGCGTACCGCCACCAAGGCCGGCGCGCCGCAGAAGTTCCACGTCACCATGACCCGGGCCTGGGTCGAGCTGGTGGCCCGGCACACCGGCGGCCTGCACACCGGGGACGCCGCGGACTTCGACGCGTTCACGGCCCGCCACCCCGAGCTGCTCGACAAGAACCTGCTCGCCCGCCACTACCGTCCGCAGACGCTCGCGGGCGAGCAGGCCCGGACCGCCTGGGTGGAGCCGGACCTCGCCCCCTTCCCCCGGGCCGCGTCCTGAGGCATCAGCCCTCCTGACGCCTCGTCCCTCCTGCGACGTCAGCCTTCCAGCCCCTCCCCGAGGCGCTCCGCCACGATCTCCTCGACCGCCTTCCGGGCCCGCTCGGCGTCCTCCGCGACCAGCCCGAGTCTGGTGCGGCGGTCGAGCACGTCGGCGGCGTCCAGCGCGCCCTCGTGGGTGACGGCGTAGGCGACCTCGGCGCAGGTCACGTCCAGGTCCTCCGCGATCGGCGTCGACTCCCCCGCCGCCAGCACCTCGTGGGCCGCACCGCCGTGGCGGGCGAGCAGCGAGGCGGGCACCCGGCCAGCGGACAGCAGGCGGCTCTCCCGGTGGCCGGGGGCGCCGATCAGCGGCAACCGGGCCGTCCAGCAGGCGCGGGCGGACAGACCGCGCAGCCGGACGGCGGCGTCCACCGCGTCCTCGGCCATCCGGCGGTAGGTGGTGAGCTTGCCGCCGACCACGGTGATCACCCCGGACGGGCTCTCCAGCACCGCGTGCTCGCGGGAGATGTCCGCGGTGTTGCCGTCCCCGGTGTCGATCAGCGGGCGCAGCCCGGCGTAGGCGCCGCGCACGTCCGCCCTGGTCAGGGCGGTGGCGAGGGCGGCGTTGACGGTGTCGAGGAGGAAGGAGAGCTCGGCCTCGGTGGGCTGCGGCTCGTCCGGGATCGGGCCCGGGGCGTCCTCGTCGGTCAGCCCGATCGCGACCCGGCCGAGCTGCTGCGGCAGGGCGAAGACGAACCGGCTGGTGGAGCCGGGCACCGGCACGGTGAGGGCGGCGGTCGGGTTGCCGAGCGCCTGCGCGTCCACCAGCAGGTGGGTGCCGCGGCTGGGCCGGAGCCTGATCGAGGTGTCCACGTCGCCCGCCCAGACGCCGGTGGCGTTGACCACCGCGTTGGCCCGGACTTCCAGTTCCCGCCCGGTCAGGGTGTCGACCAGCCGGGCCGAGGTGCCGGTGACCTGCTCGGCGCGCACCCTGGTCAGCACGCTCGCCCCGTACTGCGCGGCGGTGCGGGCCAGCGCGACCACCAGCCGGGCGTCGTCCACGAGTTGGCCGTCGTGGGCGACCAGCGCGCCGCGCAGCCCGTCCGTCCGCACGCCCGGCACCAGGCGGCGGGTCCGGCCGGCGTCGATCCGGCGCATCCGGGGCAGCAGCGCACCCGGGGTGCCGGCCGTCAGGCGCAGCGCGTCCCCGGCGTGGAAGCCCGTACGGATCAGCGTGGCCTGGCCCGGGCGCAGCAGGTCCGGGAGCAGCGGCACCAGTTGGGGCAGCGCCCGGATCAGGTGCGGGGCGGTGCGGGTCATCAGCACGCCGCGCTCGACGGCGCTCTCCCGGGCCACCTTGATCCGCCCGGAGGCGAGGTAGCGCAGGCCGCCGTGCACCAGCTTGGAACTCCAGCGGCTCGTGCCGAAGGCCAGGTCGCGGGCCTCGACGAGCACCGTGCGCAGGCCGCGCGAGGCGGCGTCCAGGGCCACTCCGGCGCCGGTGACACCGCCGCCGATGACCAGGAGGTCGATCCGGGCGTCGTCGCCGAGCGCTTCGAGTTCCAGCTTCCGTCGGACGGCGTCAAGCCGGCCGGTGCCCGCGTACGGGCCTGCGGTGGGGGTCATGGCGCGAGGTATCCGTTCAGCGCTCTGGCCAGTTCGCGCCGCCAGGCCGCCTCGGGCAGCAGGGAGGCGATCATGCGGTGCGACTGGACGGTGGACTGGGCGATCAGCAGGACCATGGCGGCCAGTTCGAGCGGCTCGCCGGCCCGGATCGAGCCGTGCGCCTGGCCCTGCTCGATGCCGGCGCTCAGCGCCTCCAGCAGGCCGCGCTGGCTGGTACCGAGCCGCTCGACGACGTACTGGAGCAGCAGGTCGGAGTCGTCGGAGTGCAGCAGCGCGCCGAGCACCGGATGGTCGCGCAGCCGGACGGCGATCTCCACGACCCGCTCGACGAGGGCCTCCCTGTCGTGGACGTCCAGCCCGGCGCCCTCCAGGGTGGTCAGGATCTCCCGGGTGAGCAGCGCGCCGATCACCGCCCGGACGTCCGGCCAGCGGCGGTAGACGGTCGGGCGGCTGACCCCGGCGCGGCGGGCGATCTCGGACAACTGGGTCCGGCGCACGCCGAGGTGGACGATCAGGTCGGCGGCGGCGTCCAGGATCGCGTCGTCGATGCTGCGCTCCCCGGGTGTCGGGGACGGCGTCTGGGGCTCGGCGTTACTACTTGACATGATGTGTGAAACTGTAACGCATGGCACCTGAGACGCAAGCGGGACCGGCCGGCGCCGCACTTCCGCTCCCCCCGATGAAGTGGAACGCCTGGGGCGACCCGGCCCTGGCCAAGGAGCTGTCCGCCGACATCAAGGGACTGCTCGCCGCCGCCCTCGGCGTCACCGGCGACGCCGCCCCCGGGCCGAGCGCCGACGAGGTCGTGCTGCGCCCGTCCCGGATCTCCGCCGAGGACCTCAAGGCGCTGGCCGCCGCCGTCGGCGAGGCGCACGTCAGCGCCGCCGACGCCGACCGGCTGCCGCGCGCCGGCGGCAAGTCCACCCCCGACCTGCTGCGCCGCCGCAGCCGCGAAGCGCAGGACGCCCCCGACGCCGTCGTGCTGCCCGGCAACGAGCAGGAGGTCGCCGCCGTCCTCGCGGTGTGCGCCGAACGCCGCATCGCCGTCGTCCCGTTCGGCGGCGGCACCAGCGTCGTCGGTGGACTCGACCCCGAGCGCGGTGCGTTCGACTCCGTTGTCTCGCTCGACCTGCGCCGCTTCGACCAGCTGCTCGACCTGGACGAGACCTCCGGCGAGGCCGTCCTCGGCGCGGGCCTCACCGGCCCGGCCGCGGAGGAACTGCTCGCCGAACGCGGCTGGGAACTCGGCCACTACCCGCAGAGCTTCCGCTACGCCACCATCGGCGGCTTCGCGGCCACCCGCTCCTCCGGCCAGGACTCCGCCGGGTACGGGCGCTTCGACGAGATGGTGCGCGGGCTGCGCGTCGTCACCCCCGCCGGGGTGCTCGACCTCGGCCGCGCCCCCGCCTCCGCCGCCGGCCCCGACCTTCGCCAGCTCTTCCTCGGCTCCGAGGGCACCCTCGGCGTGATCACCGCCGTCCGGCTGCGCGTCCACCTCCTGCCCGCCGTCAAGGCGTACGAGGCGTGGAGCTTCCCCGACTTCGCCACCGGCACGGCCGCGCTGCGTGCCGTCGAGCAGCAGGGCACCGGCCCCACCGTGATCCGGCTCTCCGACGAGGCCGAGACCATGATCAACCTGGCCATGACCGAGCAGATCGGCGGCGCCCCGGCGGTCAGCGGCTGCCTGGCCGTCACCGTCTTCGAGGGCAGCGCCGCCCAGGTCGCCGCCCGGCAGCAGCTCACCCGCGACGCCCTGATCGCCGCCGGCGGCACCTCGCTCGGCGAGGCCCCCGCCCGGGCCTGGGAGCACGGCCGGTTCAACGCCCCCTACCTGCGCGACTCGCTGCTCAGCGCGGGCGCGCTGTGCGAGACCCTGGAGACCGCGACCGACTGGAGCCGGCTGCCGGCCCTGCGCACCGCCGTCACCGAGGCGCTCACCGGCGCCCTGCCCGGCTCCCTCGTGCTCTGCCACATCTCGCACGTCTACCCGACCGGCGCCTCGCTCTACTTCACTGTCGTCGCCGCCCTCGGCGAGGACCCGCTCACCCGCTGGGGCGCCGCCAAGCGCGCCGCCGGGGACGCCATCCTCGGCGCGGGCGGCACCATCAGCCACCACCACGCCGTCGGCGCCGACCACCGGCCCTGGATGACCGAGGAGGTCGGCGAGCTGGGCGTGCGCATCCTGCGCGCCGTCAAGGCCGAACTCGACCCGGCGGGCATCCTCAACCCGGGCAAGTTGATCCCGTGAACGAGGTGAGAACCGTCCGCAGGGTCGCCGTTCTCACCAACCCGGCGGCGGGCGTCGGCCACGCCGAGCC
>NZ_JBHVFE010000514.1:0-6077 GCF_042801945.1 Kitasatospora sp. NPDC057542 | reverse complement strand
GCTGAGGCTCAGGCTCAGCCGAGGCGCGCGACGAGGCTCCGGTACTCGTCCCACAGCTCCTTCGGGGTGTGGTCGCCGAAGGTCTCCAGGTGGGCCGGCACGAGGGCGGCCTCCTGGCGCCAGATGTCGGCGTCCACGGTGAAGAGCAGGTCGAGGTCCTCCTTGGAGAGGTCCAGGTCGCCGAGGTCGAAGCCCTCGACGGTCGGCAGCACGCCGATCGGGGTCTCGACGCCCTCGCCGGTGCCCTCCAGGCGCTCGACGATCCACTTGAGCACGCGGCTGTTCTCGCCGTAGCCGGGCCAGACGAACTTGCCCTCGGCGTCCTTGCGGAACCAGTTGACGTAGTAGATCTTCGGCAGCTTGGCGGCGTCCGCCTGGGCGCCGACCTTCAGCCAGTGGGCGAAGTAGTCACCCATGTTGTAGCCGCAGAACGGCAGCATCGCGAACGGGTCGCGACGCAGCTCGCCGACGGTGCCCTCGGCGGCGGCGGTCTTCTCGGAGGCGATGTTGGCGCCGAGGAAGACGCCGTGCTGCCAGTCGAAGGACTCGGTCACCAGCGGGACGGCGGTGGCGCGGCGGCCGCCGAACAGGATCGCCGAGATCGGCACGCCCGCCTGGTCCTCCCACTCCGGGGCGATGGTCGGGCACTGCGCGGCCGGGACGGCGAAGCGGGCGTTCGGGTGGGCGGCCGGGGTGCCGGACTCGGGGGTCCAGTCGTTGCCGCGCCAGTCGGTCAGGTGCGCCGGGGGCTCCTCGGTGAGGCCCTCCCACCACACGTCGCCGTCGTCGGTGAGGGCGACGTTGGTGAAGACGGTGTTGCCCCACAGGGTGTCGATGGCGTTGGCGTTGGTGTCCACGCCGGTGCCGGGGGCGACGCCGAAGAAGCCGGCCTCGGGGTTGATGGCGTACAGGCGGCCGTCGGCACCGAAGCGCATCCAGGCGATGTCGTCGCCGATCGTCTCGACCTTCCAGCCCGGGACCGTCGGCTGGAGCATGGCCAGGTTGGTCTTGCCGCAGGCCGAGGGGAAGGCGGCCGCGACGTACTTGGCCTCGCCGCTCGGCGGGGTGAGCTTCAGGATGAGCATGTGCTCGGCCAGCCAGCCCTCGTCGCGGGCCATGGTCGAGGCGATGCGCAGCGCGTAGCACTTCTTGCCGAGCAGGGCGTTGCCGCCGTAGCCCGAGCCGAAGGACCAGATCTCCTTGGTCTCCGGGAAGTGCGAGATGTACTTGGTGCTGTTGCACGGCCACGGCACGTCCGCCTCGCCCTCGGCGAGCGGGGCGCCGACGGTGTGCACGGCCTTGACGAAGTCGCCGTCCTCGCCGAGCTGGTCCAGCACGGCCTGGCCCATGCGGGTCATCACGCGCATGGAGACGGCGACGTAGGCGGAGTCGGTGATCTCGACGCCGTACGCGGCCAGCGGGGAGCCGACCGGGCCCATCGAGAAGGGCACGACGTACATCGTGCGGCCCTTCATCGCGCCGCGGAAGAGACCCTGCTCGCCCTGGAAGACCTCGCGCATCTCGGCGGGGGCCTTCCAGTTGTTGGTCGGACCGGCGTCCTTCTCCTGCTCGGAGCAGATGAAGGTGCGGTCCTCCACGCGCGCCACGTCCGTGGGGTCCGAGGCGGCGTAGTAGGAGTTGGGGCGCTTCTCCTCGTTGAGCTTCTTGAAGGTGCCCTGAGCCACCAGCAGGTCCGCGAGGCGCTGGTACTCCTCGTCGGAACCGTCGCACCACTCGATGCGGTCCGGCTGGGTGAGCTCGGCGATCTCGCTC
Organism: Kitasatospora sp. NPDC057542; assembly: GCF_042801945.1. Classification (NCBI taxonomy): domain Bacteria; kingdom Bacillati; phylum Actinomycetota; class Actinomycetes; order Kitasatosporales; family Streptomycetaceae; genus Kitasatospora; species Kitasatospora sp. NPDC057542. The sequence continues at coordinate 4,304 of NZ_JBHVFE010000514.1, read as the reverse complement.
ACCCAAGCGAGCAGCTGCTTGTGGCGGGTGGGCGCGGATGCGCTGAGAGCAGAGATCTCGTACGACACGATCGCTCCGTTTCACGCCATCTCGGCGAGGAGATGGCGTCGCGGGGGTCTGAGGGTGCTTGCAGCGTAGCTCCGGACTCAAGGCCGGAACGTGGCGAAGCGTCGAAGTTGACGCATCTTTTACTACAGAAAGTATGGTTACCGTCTAGTAATAAGCCAGTCGCACCCCCGACGGAGTGCGCGGCGCCACACTTCAAATACTCCAAAACGTCTAACAGTGACGATCGCCACTTCCTACGCGCGAGTAACCTACGGGTCCGTAGGTAACGGGTAGCATGCTGCGCATGACTGCTGCTGCGCTCGCGGAGAGTGCACTCACGGAGAGCAAGCCGAAGTGGCGCGGCTGGCTGCACGCCGGGATGTTCCCCGCCACGGTGGCCGCCGGCATCGTGCTGATCTGCCTGGCCGACTCCACGCCCGCCAAGATCGCCTGCACGATCTACTCGGTCAGCGCCTGGCTGCTGTTCGGGGTCAGCGCGGTGTACCACCGCTTCGACTGGGGCCCGCGCGGGGACGCCGTGCTGCGCCGGCTGGACCACGCGAACATCTTCCTGATCATCGCGGGCACCTACACGCCGTTCACGATGCTGCTGCTCAAGGGCGCCGACCAGCAGCTGCTGCTCTGGGCCGTCTGGGGCGGCGCACTGGCCGGGATCGCGTTCCGGGTGTTCTGGGTCGGCGCGCCGCGCTGGCTGTACACGCCGGTGTACCTCGCGCTGGGCTGGGCCGCCGCCTTCTTCCTGCCGGACTTCCTGCGCACCGGCGGGGTCGCCGTCCTGGTGCTGATGATCGTCGGCGGGGTGCTCTACAGCATCGGCGGCGTGGTGTACGGGCTCAAGCGGCCCGACCCCTCACCGCGCTGGTTCGGGTTCCACGAGGTGTTCCACGCCTTCACCCTCGGGGCGTTCATCGTCCAGTACGTCGGCGTCTCACTGGTGGCGTACAGCACGGCCGGCTGATCCCGGCGCACCCCGACGGGCGGTCGAACGGTCCACGGACCGGACGGCCGCCCGTTCCGCTGTCCAGGGCCGCTCGTACGGGGCCCGGATCTGCGGGCGGCGCGGGTGGGCCGGGTGGTCGGCGGCGCCGGGCTCCGAGTGCGGGGCAGGGTCCTGCGGCAGCCCGTGCGCGTGGTGGTGCCCGCCGTACGCGGGGTGCCACTCCCCGTGCGACTCCCGGTCGGACTCGTCCGGCCCCCGGTACGGCGACCCGGCCGGCGTCGGGAGCACCACAGCCCCGGGCCGCCACACCGCGCCGGCCGAGCGGGCCCGTGCCTGCCGGGCGTCGAGCGCCTCGCGGGCCCGGCGGCAGCGCTCACAGTGCGCGGCGTCCGGAACGCCCCGGCGCGGGCGGTGCCGGACCGGGGCCGGACCGCCGTGCAGCGCGCGCCAGCGGCGGGCGACGTAGACCATGAGCAGCAGGGTCTCGACCCCGGCGACCGCCAGGACCAGCGGGGCGCCGTTGATCAGATAGGCCGCGACCACGGCCAGCGCGGAGCCCACCACCACCACCGAACCCCACACCTGGGTGCTCGTCTGCCTGTCGTCCGCGTCGGCCACTTCGGTCCCCTTTCCCGGTGCCGGGCTCGTGGTCGGCTCCTGCCGCCCCACCCCTTCTCCGCTCTCGGCACGCGTCGGCCAGCACTGACCGATTGCCACATCGTATCTACCGACAGTCATGGCCGACTGCCCCGGGGCGGCGAACGACAGATCAACGTTGCGTCAATTCCTTGTGCGGAAACAGCACTTCCAGGACACATGACGGAGCGTAGCCGTTCGATCGTACTGGTGGATCGGCGACTCGGGTTCGACGGCATGGGCTGACGGCGCGGATTGGCGACGCGGGTTGACGGTGCGGGTTGACGGCCAACATTTTTTGAGAGTTACTTTCATTTGAGAGAGACTTCCAGTAGAGGCACCCTGGAGGAACCGTGCCCGCCGCCCCGCCCGCAACCGCGGCCACCGCCGCACCCGCCGTCTCCGCCGATCCACGCCGCCGGCTCGCCCTGGTCGCCGTCGCCCTGAGCGTCCTGGTGATCAGCTTCGACATGACGGTCCTCAACGTCGCGCTGCCCACGCTGGCCGCGCAGCTGGGGGCCACCACCGGGCAGCAGCAGTGGATCGTCGACGCCTACACCGTGGTCTTCGCCGCCGTGATGCTCCCCGCCGGCCTGCTCGGCGACCGGTTCGGCCGCCGCCGCACGCTCACCGCCGGGCTCGCCCTGTTCGGCCTGGCCTCCGCCGTCGGCATGCTCACCGACTCCCCCGCCACCCTGATCGCCGCCCGCGCCGGGATGGGCCTGGCCGCCGCGCTGGTGATGCCGATGTCGCTGGCGGTGATCCCCGGTCTCTTCCCACCCGCCGAACAGCGCCGGGCCACCGCGATCCTGGCGGCCGCGCTCTCCCTCGGCGCTCCGCTCGGGCCGCTGATCGGCGGCTTCCTGCTCCGGCACTTCTGGTGGGGCTCGGTCTTCGCGATCAACGTCCCGCTCACCGCGATCGGCATCGCCGCCTGCGTGCTGCTGCTGCCGGAGACCCGCAACCCGGCCGCGCCCCGGATCGACCTGCTCGCCACCGTGCTCGCCACCGCCGGCCTGGCCGGACTCACCTACGGCATCATCGAGGGCGCCGAACGCGGCTGGACCGATCCGCCGGTGCTCGGCACGCTGGCCGGCTCACTGCTCGCCCTCACCGCGCTGGTGCTGCGCAGCCGCCGGCAGCGCGACCCGATGCTCGACCTCGGGCTGCTCGACGACCGCACCTTCCGCTGGTCCTCCGTCGCCGCCACGCTGATCTCGCTCGTCCTGTTCGGCGCCTTCTTCGTCCTGCCGCTCTACTTCCAGAGCGTGCTCGGCGCGGACGCCCTGGGCAGCGGGCTGCGGCTGATGCCGATGATGCTCGGGCTGCTGGTCGCCGCCAAGGCCACCGAGCGTCTGGTCGACCGGCTCGGCGCCCGTACGGTGATCACCCTCGGCCTGGCCCTGCTCGCCGCCGCGCTGCTGTTCGGCAGCCGTACCGGCGTCGGCGACGGCTACGGGCGGGCCGCGATCTGGCTCAGCGTGCTCGGCGTCGGCATGGGGCTGTCGCTGATCACCGCGCAGTCCTCCGCCCTGGTCACACTGCCGCCGGCCCGGGCCGGGGTCGGCTCGGGACTGCTGCAGACCCTGCGGCAGGTCGGCGGCGCGATCGGGATCGCCGCCTTCGGCAGTCTGCTGTCCGGGGCGTACCGCGGTGCGCTGGACACCGGCGGGCTGCCGGCCGGGGCGGCGCACCGGGCCGGCGAGTCGGTGGTCGCCGCCGACGCCGTCGCCCGGGCCGGCGGCGGGCCGGCGCTCAGCGCCTCCGCGCACGCCGCGTACGTGCACGGGATGGGGGTGGTGCTGCTGGTCTCCGGGCTGGTCGCGGTGGTCTCGGCGGTGCTGGTCGCGGCCCGGATGCCCGCGGACACCGCGGCCGGCACCGGAGATCGCGGATAATCGGGGCATGACTCCCCAGCAGCCGACCGCGGCCCTCCCGGACGCCCCGACCAACCCGGTCCAGGCGAAACTGGAGGCGCCGCTGTCGCTGCGCGAGCGCAAGAAGCTGAAGACCCGCCAGGCCATCCGCCGCGAGGCGTACCGGCTGATCTCCGAGCAGGGCTACGACAGCACCACGGTCGAGCAGATCGCCGCCGCCGCCGAGGTCTCGCCGTCCACCTTCTTCCGCTACTTCGCCACCAAGGAGGACCTGGTCCTCTCCGACGAGTACGACCCGGCGATGATCGCCGCCCTGCTGGAGCGGCCCGCCGACGAGCCCTTCCTGGAGTCCTGCCGGGAAGCCATGGCCAACCAGATCCACGAACTGCTCCAGCACGAGCGCGAGGAACTGTTCACCCGGATGCGGCTGATCACCGAGGTCCCCGCGCTGCGCGCCGCACTGCACCGGGGCGACAACAACCCGCAGGAGCTCTTCCTCACCGTGCTCACCCGGCGGGCCGGCGTCGAGGAGCCCACGTACGAGATGAGGGTGACCGCGGCCGCCATCACCGCGGCCACCGCCGAAGCACTCCTCCAATGGGCCGCGGGCGGGGGGCGGGAGGACATCGCCTCCCTGATCGATCAGACCTTCGCGCTGTTGGGGAGCGGCTTCGCCGGGATGTGAGGTCCCCTCCGTCGGGGAGGTGGGATTCCCTCCCCGGGGGTGGGCTCCCGTCACGACGCGTGCGGGCACGACGCGTGCGGGCAGCGGGGCCCGGCCC
>NZ_JBHVFE010000513.1:0-6083 GCF_042801945.1 Kitasatospora sp. NPDC057542 | reverse complement strand
CTTCTCCCGGGACGGCGGCGCACGCGGCGTCAGCAGATCCGCGGCAGCTGCTCGCCCATCGGCAGGTCGACCACCCGGGTGCCGCCGAAGCCGGTGCGGGCGACGACCATCCCCGGGTGCTCCTCGACGCACTCGCCGATCACCACCGCCTCCGCGCCGAGCGGGTGGGCGCGCATCGCGGCGAGCACCGCGTCCGCCGAAGCGCGCGGGACGAAGACGACGAGCCTGCCCTCGTTGGCGATGTACATCGGGTCCAGGCCCAGCACCGCGCAGGCGTTGGCTACCGGTTCCGGCACGGGGACGGCGCGTTCGCTGAGCACGACGCCCACCCCGGCCGCGGCCGCGATCTCGTTGAGTGCCGCCGCCAGGCCGCCCCGGGTGGGGTCGCGCAGCACGTGCAGGTCGGCAGTGGCCGCGAGCATGGCCTCGACCAGGCCGCCGAGGGCCGCGCTGTCGCTGCGCACCTCGACGCCGAACTCCAGGCCCTCCCGGACGCTCATGATCGCCACGCCGTGCAGGCCGATCGGCCCGCTGACGATCACCACGTCGCCGGGGCGGGCGCGCTGCGGCCGGATGTCGACCCCGGCCGGGACGAGCCCGATGCCGGCGGTGTTCAGGTAGACCCCGTCCCCGTGCCCGGCCTCGACCACCTTGGTGTCCCCGGTGGCGATCTCGACCCCGGCGGTGCGGGCGGCGGCGCCGAGCGCCCGGGCGACCCGGTCCACCACGGCCATCTCCACCCCCTCCTCCAGGATGAAGCCGCAGGACAGGTAGGCCGCCCGGGCCCCGCTCATGGCGAGGTCGTTGACCGTGCCGTTGACCGCGAGGTCGCCGATGCAGCCGCCGGGGAAGAACAGCGGCCGCACCACGTAGGAGTCGGTGGAGAAGGCGAGCCGGGCGCCGCCCAGCTCCAGCACCGCGGAGTCGCCGAGCCCGGCGAGCACCGGGCCGCCGAAGGCCGGCGCGAAGAGGTTCTGCACCAGTTCGGCGGACATCGCCCCGCCGCCGCCGTGGCCCATCACCACCCGGGGGTGGTCGCGCAACGGCAGCGGGCAGCTCCAGCCGGAGAAGTCGGCCCGGTCGGTGAGCAGTTCGGTGTCAGCCAACGCGACTCGCCTCCTGGGGAACGGCGGAGTTGCCCGGCACGCCCAGCCGCCGGTACAGGTAGTACGCCGCGCAGGCCCCCTCACTGGACACCATCGTGGCGCCGAGCGGCGTGCGCGGTGTGCAGGCCGTGCCGAAGGCCTCGCACTGGTGGGGCTTCAGCAGCCCCTGGAGCACCTCGCCGCTGCGGCACTCGGCGGGTTCGCGGGTGGTGATCCCCGCGACGTCGAAGCGGTGCTCGGCGTCGTGGTCCCGGTAGCGCGGCGAGAGCCGCCAGCCGCTGCGCGGGATCACGCCGATGCCCCGCCAGGGGCGGTCGGCCACTTCGAAGACGTCCTCCAGCATGGCCCGGGCCGCCGGGTTGCCCTCGGGGCGGACGGCCCGCGGGTAGGCGTTGTCGACGGTGTGCTCCCCGCGCTCCAGTTGCCGTACGGTACGCCGGATGCCCTCCAGGATGTCCAGGGGTTCGAAGCCGGTGACGACGATCGGCACCCGGTGGCGCTCCGCCAGCGCCGGGTACTCGGCGGTGCCCATCACGCTGCACACGTGCCCGGCGGCGAGGAAGCCCTGGACCCGGCAGTCCGGTGAGTCCATGATCGCCTCGATCGCGGGCGGCACCCGGACGTGCGAGACCAGCATGCTGAAATTGCGCAGCCCCTGCTTCCTGGCCAGGTGGACGGCCATGGCGTTCGGCGGGGCGGTGGTCTCGAAGCCGATGCCGAAGAAGACCACCTCCCGGTCCGGGTTCTCCCGGGCGATCCGCAGCGCGTCGAGCGGCGAGTACACCACCCGGACGTCGCCGCCCTCGCCGCGGACCCGGAACAGGTCGCGGTCGGTGCCGGGCACCCGCAGCATGTCCCCGAAGGAGCAGAAGACCACGCCCGGCCGGGCGGCGATCGCCAGCGCCCGGTCGATCACCTCCAGCGGGGTGACGCACACCGGGCAACCCGGCCCGTGGATCAACTCGACGCCTTCCGGAAGGAGTTGGTCGATGGCGTGCCGGATGATGCTGTGCGTCTGGCCTCCGCAGACCTCCATCAGCGCCCACGGCCGGGTGACCGTGCTCCTGATGTCGGCGAGCAGCCCGGCCGCCAGCTCGGGGTTGCGGAACTCCTCCAGGTACTTCACCGTCCGGCCTCCTCGGTCTCGCCCACTGCTCCCGCCGCCGCCCCCGCCGCCTCCCACGGGTCACCGAACTCCTCCTGCAACAGCCCGAGTTCCTCGAAGAGGGCGAGGGTGCGGCGGGCCGACTCCTCGTCCAGGCGCTGCAGCGCGAAGCCCACGTGGACGATCGCGTACTCCCCCACCGCCAGGTCGGGCAGGTACTCCAGGCACACGTCCTTGACCACGCCGCCGAAGTCCATCACCGCCATCCTGGTCCCGTCCCGCTCCCCGATCTCCGTCACCCTGCCGGGCACCGCCAGGCACATCCGCTCTCACTCCTCCCGGGTGGCCGACGACCGGGCGGCCACCATCAGCTGGCCGAGCGCCAGCCCTCCGTCGTTGGGCGGCACCCGGCGGTGCCGCAGCACGGTGAAGCCGTCCTCCCCGAGACCGCTCGCGCAGGCCGAGGAGAGCAGCGCATTGGCGAAGACTCCGCCGCTGAGCGCCACGGTGGTGGTGCCGTACCGTTCCCGGACGGCCACGCAGATCCGCCGGACGAGGTCGGCCACCGCACCGTGGAAGCGGGCGGCGACCAGCCCGGCGGGGGCGCCCGCGGTCACGTCGGCCACCACGGCGGCCAGTACCGGCCCGGGGTCGGCGATCCAGCCGTCCGCCCGCGCCGACAGGCCGAACCCGTAGCCGTCCGCCCGGCCGAACTCGCAGGCCGCCGCCTCCAGTTCGATCGCGGCCTGGGCCTCGTACCCGGCCCGGTGGCAGACCCCGGCGAGCGAGGACACGGCATCAAAAAGCCGCCCCATGCCGGAGGTCGGCACACAGTTCAGTCCGCGTTCCAACTGACGATCCAGTAGCCGCAGTTCCTCCGCGTCGGAGGCCAGGACCGATGGGAGTCCGGGCAGCCAGGCGAGCCCGGCCGCGCGCAGGTGGGCGAGCGCCGTCCGGTACGGGCGCTCGACGGCCGCGTCCCCGCCCGGCAGCGGCACGTACCGGAGGTGGGCCAGGCGGCGGAACCCGTCGTAGTCGGCCAGCAGCACCTCGCCGCCCCAGATCGCGCCGTCCTCGCCGAAGCCGGTGCCGTCGAAGGCCACGCCGAGCACCGGCCGCCCGCCGTCCAGCCCGTGTTCGGCCATCACCGCGGCGATGTGGGCGTGGTGGTGCTGCACCCGGTGCACCGGACGGCCGGCGGCGGTCCGCTCGGCGTGCCGGACCGAGCGGTAGCCGGGGTGCCGGTCGGTGACCAGCAGTTCGGGCCGCACCCCGCTGACCGTGCCGAGCTGCTCCACCGCCCGGTCGAAGGCCCGCAGCGTGGCCAGGTCGTCCATGTCGCCGATGTGGCCGGACAGCCAGGCGTAGCCGTCCCGGGCCAGCGCGAAGGTGTTCTTCAGGTCGCCGCCGACCGCCAGCGCCGGGCGGACGGGCACCGGCAGCGGAATCGGCAGCGGCGTGTACCCGCGCGAGCGGCGCAGCGGCAGCTGTTCGCCGTCCACCACCCGCACCACCGAGTCCTCGCACGGGACGTGGATCGGCCGGTCGTGGGTGAGCCAGCCGTCGACCAGCGGGGCGAGGCGGTCCAGCGCCTCCCGGTCCTCGGTGACGATGGGCTCGCCGGAGAGGTTGGCGCTGGTCATCACCAGCAGGTCCGGTCCGGGGGCGGCGAGCAGCAGGTGGTGCAGCGGCGTGTACGGGAGCATCACCCCGAGGTCGGGGCTGCCCGGGGCCACCGCCTCGGGCACCGGGAGGCCCGTGCGGCGGAGCAGGACGATCGGCCGTACCGGCCCGGTGAGCAGTTCCCGCTCGACCGGGTCGACCGGCAGCAGGCCCTCGACGGTGGCGAGGTCGCGGGCCATCACGGCGAAGGGCTTGTCGCCGCGCCGCTTGCGCCGGCGCAGCAGGGCGACGGCCGAGGCGTCGCGCGCGTCGCAGGCGAGGTGGTAGCCGCCGATGCCCTTGACGGCGAGGACCGCGCCGCCGGCCAGCAACCGCCGGGCCTCCGTCAGGGCCTGCTCCCCGCCGAGTTCGGGGCGCCCGGGCACGGTCAGCGCCAGCCTGGGCCCGCAGGCGTGGCAGGCGACGGGCTGGGCGTGGAACCGGCGGTCGGCCGGGTCCGTGTACTCCCGGGCACAGTCCGGGCACATCGGGAAGCCGGCCATGGTGGTGTTGGCCCGGTCGTACGGCAGGCCGGTGACGATGGTGTGCCGGGGGCCGCAGTTGGTGCAGCTGATGAAGGGGTGCCGGTGGCGGCGGTCGGCCGGGTCGGCGAGTTCGGCCAGGCAGTCGGCGCAGACCGCGGTGTCGGGCGGGATCAGGGTGGTGCGGGGGCCGCCGGGGCGGGACGGGGCGATGCGGAAGCCGGTGGCGCCGGTGGCGGCGAGCGGCGCGTGCTCCACCGAGTCCACCCGGGCGAGCGGCGGCGCGTCGCCGGCCACCCGCCGGCAGAAGGCGTCCAGGGCGTCGCGGCTGCCCTCGACCTCGACCAGGACGCCCTCGCCGGTGTTGGTGACGGTGCCGGCCAGCCCGAGTTCACCCGCCAGCGTGTGGACGAACGGCCGGAAGCCGACCCCCTGCACCAGGCCGCGGACGGCGACCTGCCGCCGCTCGCGGTCGAGCCCCGGGTGACCGGCCGTCACGCGCTCTCCCCCACAGCGGAGTGCCCGTGGCCGTACGCGTGCTCGTGGTCGTGGTCGTGGTCGTGCTCGTGGTCGTGCCCGTGCGGCACCGCCGCCGACATCACCGGCCGATGGGGCTCCGCCCCGTCCAGCACGGCCAGCGCCCGGTCCAGCAGCACCCCGACGCCCTCGCCCGTCCGGGCCGAGGTGTTCAGCACCTCCACCCCGGGATTGACCCGCTGGACGTTGGCCAGGAACGCCGCCTCGTCGAACTCGGCCGCCTCGGCGAGGTCCGCCTTGGTCACCAGCACCAGGTTGGCCAGCCCGAAGGCCGTCGGGTACTTGAGCGGCTTGTCCTCGCCCTCGGTGACCGAGGCCAGCACCACCCGGAGCGTCTCGCCGAGGTCGTAGGAGGCCGGGCAGACCAGGTTGCCGACGTTCTCCACGAACAGCAGCCGGCACTCCCCCGGCAGCCACCCGTCCAGGTGCCCGGTGAGCATCCGCGCCTCCAGGTGGCAGAGCCCGTCGGTGAGCACCTGCTTCACCGGAGCGCCCGAGCGGGCCAGCCTGCGCGCGTCGTTCTCGGTGGCGAGGTCGGCGGTCAGCGCGGCGACCGCGACCCCGCGCCGCCGGGCCAGCCCCAACTCGGCTTCCAGCAGTGCGGTCTTTCCGCTGCCGGGGCTGGACAGCAGGTTCACCGCGACCGTCCCCCGCTCGGCCAGCGCCGCCCGCAGCCGGCGGGCGCTGTCGTCGTTGCGGGCGAGGACCGCCTGACGGAGGTCGACCGTGCGGCACATCGGCATCAGCCTTTCTGTTCGGCCCGGACGTCCGGGCGCTCGGCCCACTCGACGCCGAGGATCTGAAGCTCACGTCCGGACAGCAGCTCCACGCCGCCGCCTCCGGAGCAGCTCGGGCAGCCGAGGTCCGGCGGCATGCCGACCGCCCACTCGACCGCGCAAGGGGTGCAGCGGGCCCGGGCCGCGACGGACTCGGTGTCCAGCACCGCGCCCGCCACCAGCGTTCCGGCGCAGGCCAGTTCGAAGCAGAAGTCGAGGGCCTCGGGCACCACGCCGGCCAACTCGCCGACCCGCAGGCGGACCCGCGCCACCCCGGGGGCCCGGTGTTCGCGCGCGGCCGCGTCCACCTGCTCGACGACGGCTTCGGCGATCGACATCTCGTGCATGGGTCCCTTCCCGGCGCGGGCGGCAACGCGCCCCATTACAGGGCGGGGTGGCGGCGTCGGCCCGAAGC
>NZ_JBHVFE010000512.1:0-6130 GCF_042801945.1 Kitasatospora sp. NPDC057542 | reverse complement strand
TAGGCGTTACTCCAGGCGCTTGGTGGTGGGGCGGCCATCCCAGCGGTAGCGCGGGGCCGCGCGGCGGATGAGCATACGCAGTGCGACGATCACGGCGGACAGGCAGACTTCACCGACGCCGTGACCGGCCGCGGCAACGTCATGTACCACCGCTACGACGCGCACTACAGGCTCATCGCGCCCGCCGAGGAGCGGCCCCGCGCCTTCCCGCCGGCGTGTGGGCCCGTCCGGGAGGCGCGGAGACAGCTCTTGGCGGGGGTGGGGCCCGTCCGGGAGCGTGGGAGGAGGAGTCGGGGGCGGTGTGAGGCCGTCCCCGGCTCCGGTCTGCTTTTCGCCTGCATTACCGGGCTACTGACGGCGGATTACCTCGACATTACGTCTGTGGCGCAGCATTTCGGCCAACTTGTTGCAGCAAGGGTGACGGGTTCCCAACAAAGCTGGCACTGTACCGTCCCATCGCCGCAGTGGCCCTTGCAGTCGCACGCGCACCACCTGCTGCGGCGATCACATGGAGGCTGTCCCCCACTCGAACCACCAGCTCTACCGGGCGGCGTCACCCTCGGTCGCCCGGCTGGCTCCGGCCGTACTCTCACGGCCGCCGCAGAAGGAGTTCAGTGTGAATCGATCCTTCCGAAAGACCACCGCCGCAGGCGCGTTGATAGCCAGCGCCGCCATGGTCGTGACTGCCCTGACGTCCGGCGTCGCCACCGCCGACGAGACCCCCGTCCAGGCTCCCGCCGAGGTTCGGGCGATTGCCGGTGCGTTGCCGGTGCAGCTGTCGCCGGAGCAGCGCGGTGAGTTGCTGGCCTCTGCGGACGCGTCGCTGGCGGCGACCGCCAGATCGCTGGACCTGGGCCCGCGGGAGGCGCTGGTCGTCAGGGGCGTCACCAAGGACGCCGACGGCAGCGTGCACACCCGCTACGAGCGGACCTTCGACGGGCTGCCGGTGCTCGGCGGGGACCTGGTCGTCCACACTGCCGCGGACGGTTCCACCCAGGGCGTCACGAAGGCGACCGAGGCGGACATCGCCGTCGACACGACCGCCGAGGAGAGCGCCGAGGCGGCGAGGGGCCTCGCGCTCGACAGTGCCGGGAGTGCGAAGGTCGCGCAGCCGGCGGCCGACAGCGCCCGCAAGGTGGTCTGGGCGGCGTCCGGTACCCCGCGCCTTGCGTGGGAGACGGTGGTCACGGGCATGCAGGAGGACGGCACGCCGTCCGAGCTGCACGTCATCACCGACGCGAACTCCGGCAAGAAGATCCTCGAGTACCAGGGCGTCGAGACCGGCGTCGGCAACAGCAAGTACTCCGGCCAGGTCACGATCGGCACCTCGGCGACCGGCGGCGGCTTCGCGATGACCGACACCACCCGCGGCGGCCACAGCACCTACGACCTGAACGGCACCAGCTCCACCAGGAAGCTGTTCACCAACCCGACCGACACGTGGGGCGACGGCACCGTCGCCAACCGGCAGACCGCCGCCGTGGACGCCGCCTACGGCGCCCAACTCACGTGGGACTACTACAAGAACGTCCACGGCCGCAACGGCATCAAGGACGACGGCATCGGCGCCTACACCCGGGTCCACTACGGCAACAACTACGTCAACGCGTTCTGGTCCGACAGCTGCTTCTGCATGACCTACGGCGACGGTGCGGGCAACGTCAAGCCGCTGACCTCCATCGACGTCGGCGCCCACGAGATGACCCACGGCGTCACCTCCGCCACCGCGAACCTGGTCTACAGCGGCGAGTCCGGCGGCCTGAACGAGGCCACCTCCGACATCATGGCCGCCGCCATCGAGTTCTGGGCGGGCAACCCCGAGGACAAGGGCGACTACCTGGTCGGCGAGAAGATCGACATCAGGGGCGACGGCACCCCGCTGCGCTACATGGACAAGCCCTCCAAGGACGGCCGTTCCAGGGACTACTGGTCGTCCGACCTCGGCTCCGTCGACGTGCACTACTCCTCCGGCCCGGCCAACCACTGGTTCTACCTGGCCTCCGAGGGCAGCGGCGCCAGGACCGTCAACGGCGTGGCCTACGACTCCCCGACCTCCGACGGCCTGCCGGTGACCGGCATCGGCCGGGACGCGGCCGCCAGGATCTGGTACCGGGCGCTCACCACGTACATGACCTCGACCACCAACTACGCGGGCGCCCGCACCGCCACCCTGAAGGCCGCCGCCGACCTGTACGGGCCGACCAGCACGACCTACATGAACACCGCCAACGCCTGGGCGGCCGTCAACGTCGGCCCGCGCGTCGTCGACGGCCTCCTGCTGGACCCCGTCGCCGGCCAGATCACCGCGATCGGCGCCCCCGCCGAGCTCCAGATCAAGGCCGTCAACTTCAACCCCGGCATCGTCACCTACCACGCGGCCGGCCTCCCCGAGGGCCTGACGCTCCACCCGGTCACCGGCCGCGTCACCGGCATCCCGGCCCTTGCCGGCACGTACACGGTCACCGTCACCGCCAAGGCCTCCCACCACAGCAGCATCGCGACGACGTTCACCTGGAAGGTCTCCCGGGGCATCTTCGCGAACACCACCCCCATGCCGATCCCGGACGGGGGCCCGGCGGTCTTCTCGGACGTCGTCGTCGACCGGATCCCGGGCCGGGCACCGAGCGACCTCAAGGTCGGCGTGGACATCAAGCACACCTGGCGCGGTGACCTGGCCGTCGACCTGGTCGGCCCGGACGGCACCGTGTACCCGCTGAAGAAGAGCAACATCGGCGACGCGGCCGCCAACGTCATCGAAACCTACACGGTGGACGCCTCCACCCAGCTCGCCAACGGCACCTGGCGGCTGCGGGTGCAGGACATGTACCGCACCGACTCGGGCCGCATCGACGGCTGGAAGCTCATCTTCTGACCGCGCCCGCACCGAGCACCGACCACTGAGGTCATCCGGCCGGCGAAGACACACACTTCGCCGACCGGATCACCTCATGGACCTGCGGCACGGTCCGTCGCCGGGCTCCGGACCACCCCCGGCTGGAACCGGCGCCTCCCTCGCCGGGCCGGGCCGCCCACACCCTTCCCGGGCTCGCGTACCACGGCGAGCCCGCTCGTCCGTTTCCGGGCCGCCTTCGGACACGGGTGCCGACGGCCAGGGTCAGCTCATGGCCACCGTGGACGACGACTCCCCTGTATCAGGGAGTTGGGGAGGGTGAGGGCCAGCCACAGGTCCTGGTACTCGTAGGTGGTGCCGGCCGGGATGGTGACGCCGGTCCGGACGTCGTGCCGTGCCGGGAGGTCGAGGTCGCTCCCCAGGCGTTGTTCCGCAGGTGGGCGAAGCAATCGCCGGTGGGCGACAGGCTGCCGAGGCCGAAGTCGAGAGCGGTGTTCCTGCGGCGAGCCTCAGCTGGTCGGGGGTGGACAGAAGACGGTGGGCCGGCCGCGACGGGCTGGTGGTGCAGTGCACACGGCGAACCGGCGGTCAGGCCCTCGCAGTTGGAGCAGGGTGTGGCCCAGGTGGTCGCGGTGCCACGTGGAGGGGCCGACGTGGCCGGCCTCGGCGGTGGTGAGCTGCTGCCGGGCGAGCCACAGGGCGTGGAGGCGGCCGATGACGCGCTCCATGTGGTCGGGAGAGTGCCGGACCACTGCGTGACGGCCGAACAGCAGCAGGCCGCAGTGGACGCGCTCGCCGTCAAGTGCGACGCGCTGCGCGCGATGCTCGGCGCCGCCGTCGCCCGCGGTTCGAACGCGCTGAATATTTTCGCAAGATGTTTCTGTTATTGCCGGTCGTCCCCTGTGCTCTCCGGAGTGTCGGAAGGCCCGGACCCCTTCACCACAGGGTCCGGGTCATCGCACGAGGAAAGGAACGCGATGGGACACCGGAGCACCGAGCTTCGCCGGCGCAAGCGCCGCAGGCTCACCCGCAGGAGCGTCCTGGTCGCCGCGGCGGTGGCGGCGGGGCTGGTGGCGGGAACGCTCGGCATCCGCACCGCGCTGGAGCCGGCGGCCCTGAACAGCGCCGTCACGGCCGCGGCCGACGGGGTCGACGGTTCGGGGACGCAGGCCGGGCTGGTCGGCTACGACGGCGGACCGGGGGAGACCGGCACCGCCGAGGGGGCCACCCAGGCGCCCGCCCCGAAGCGGGACCAGAAGGCCGCGCCGCTCAAGGCGATACCCAAGGACGAGCCCGAACGCGGCCTGGTCTACGCCGGATTGAGCCTGCCGGGCAGCGACCGCTGCGGCGGCACGCTGGAGGTCACCGGCAGCACCCAGTGCAGCCACGGCCCGGACGTGCCCCCCAAGGGCGTGGACATCCGCCAGGACGTCCCGCCGGTCGCGGCCCCGGTCGCTCAGACGCCCGCGATCACCCCCGCGGCCGGAGCCCAGGCACCCGCCGCCGCCGACCTACTGAAGGGCTCCGCGCCCGTCCTGGACGCCACGCAGAAGGCACTGCTCGGCGGCGCCGGCACCGCCGCGGACGCTGCCCCGGCCGGAGCGGCCGCGCCCGCCGGGTCGAAGCTGGTCTGCGAGGGCGACGGCAGCAGCGGCAACCGCGTCCAGGCGGTGTACGTCCACAGCCCGGGCAACGACCGCTTCGCCCAGTACCTTGCCTCGTTCAAGAAGTGGGCCGCCGACGTCGACGTCATCTACAACGCCAGCGCCGCGGAGACCGGCGGCGAACGGCACGTCCGCTTCGTCACCGAGTCCGACTGCAGCGCCTCGGTGCTGAACGTGCAGATCTCCGACGCCGAGATCCAGGACTTCAACGCGAGTAACCGGGCCCTCGCCGCGCAGGGGTTCAACCGCAAGGACCGCAAGTACATGATGTTCACCGACGCCAAGGTGTACTGCGGGATCGGCACCTTCGCCGGCGACGAGCGCCCCGGCCAGGACAACCTGAGCAACTTCGGTCCCTCGTACGGCCGGACCGACTCCGGGTGCTGGAGCGGCAGCACCGCCGCCCACGAACTCGGCCACAACCTGGGCGCGGTGAACAACAGCGCGCCCAACTCCAGCAAGGCCGGGCACTGCGTCGACGAGTGGGACGTGATGTGCTACTCGGACGCCCCCGACTACCCGCAGATGCGCACCGTCTGCCCGGACCGCGCCCATGACGACCGGCTCGACTGCAACCACGACGACTACTACAACACCTCCCCGTCGCCAGGCAGTTACCTCACCACGCACTGGAACGTCGCCAACAACCGCTTCCTCATCGCCGGTGGCGGCAGTGGCCCCAACCCGACGCCCACCCCGACTCCGACCGGCACGCCGACCCGCACGCCCTCGCCGTCCCCGACGCCCACCGGCAGCACCACCCCCACGCCGACCGGCTCCCCGTCGCCGACCGCGACCCCCACGGCGGGCAACACCGGCCCCGCGGTGAGCGTCAGCCAGGTCACCCAGAACTCCGCCGTGCTCAGCTGGACCGCCGCACCCGCCGCGGCCGGCTACGACGTGCTGCTGAACGGCCAGGCGATCGGCACCGTCCGCTCGACGGTGGTCGGCGTGGTCCGTCTCGCCCCCGGCACCTCGTACACCGTGGCCGTGGCCGTCCGCGACGCCGCCGGAGCGGTCGGCACGCCCGGTCGCACCGCCACCTTCCGCACGGTCACCGACGCCGGCCGCCCGCAGCCGGGCACGCGCTACACGATGGTCAACGGACTGACCGGGCAGGCCACCGACCTGTGGGGCAGCTCGATGAACGACGGGACCGTGGCCATCGCCTACCAGCGCACCGGCTACGCCAACCAGAAGTGGCAGTTCGAGGACGCCGGGAACGGCGCGGTGCGGATCAAGTCCGCGCGCTCCGGCAAGTGCCTGCAGCTCGGCGGCGCCCCGGTGGCCGGTCAGTACGTCGCCCAGCAGCCGTGTTCCGACACGGCCGCGCAGAAGTGGCAGCTCAACGCCGTCGAGGGCGGGTTCACCGTCACCGCGGACGGCGGCTCGCTCGTGCTGGGCCTCAGCACCCGCTGGTACTACGGCGGTTGGCTGCTGGAGCTGCAGCAGGCGAACGGCCGGCCGCAGCAGAACTGGTCGCTCCTGAAGACCACGTAACCAGGCACCTCCGACCGACCGCGGGCCGCGCGCCCGAGGATCGTGGCCCGGCAGCCCGGCAGCCCGGTGCCACGGTCCCGACGTCGCCCGACCCGAGCGCCGGGCCGCGGCCGCC
>NZ_JBHVFE010000511.1:0-6137 GCF_042801945.1 Kitasatospora sp. NPDC057542 | reverse complement strand
CCCCTTCTCCGGGGCCCGGCCCGCGCCGGCGCCTCCGGCGTGGACGGCCGTGCCCTCGGCGGGTCGCAGCTCCAGCGGTCCCGGCAGCAGAATCCGCACGCCGCTGCCGTGCTCTCGTCCCTCCTCGGCTCCCGGGCCGGCACGGCGCGCGGTGGGTGCGGGGCGCGCTGACCGGCGTCCTGTCGAAGGAGGCGGGTGGCGCCCGTGTGGGGGCGGCGCGGTGTTCACGGAACTCACCCGGGCGGTGGGGGCGGTGTTTACCGCACGGCCGCGAGCCGCCGTTCCGAAACGCGCCGGCGAAGGCCGGATGGTGTCGGGGATTTTGACATCCCACTTAAATTCATACAGTCTTCTCGGCATGTCTGACCGCCACCCGATCGAGTGCGCCGCCATCGAGCTGGCGCTGATCGGCGTGGCCGCGCACTGCGTTTCCGACAATCTCTGTCGCTGAATCCGCCTGTCCCGACGCGTTTTGCGGTGATCGCCGCGTCGGGGCGTCGCCCCTTCCTGCGGGCGCGGTGCCGCTCACTCTTCCCAAGGCCTCACTGTCGCCCGCCTTCCTCCGTACACCATCGGTAGCGAAAGGCCCCCTTTCCGATGTCTCGAACCACCTTCACCCCCCGCCGCCTCGCCGCGGCGACCGTCACCGTCGCCCTGGTCGTCGGAGTGGCGGCGTGCGGACCGAAGGCCGACGGCGGTGGAGGCGCCGACAAGGGCGCCGCGCCGCAGCAGGGTGGCACCCTCACCGTCCTCAACCAGAACCCGCAGGACCAGTTCGACCCCGCGCGGCTCTACACCTCCGGCGGCGGCAACGTGCCCTCCCTGGTCTTCCGCACCCTCACCACCCGCAACCGGGCCGACGGCGCGGCCGGCACCAAGGTGGTCCCGGACCTCGCCACCGACACCGGCACCCCGTCGGAGGGTGCGACGGTGTGGACCTACCGGCTCAAGGACGGCCTCACGTACGAGGACGGCTCGCCGATCACCACCGCCGACATCAAGTACGGCATCGAGAGGTCGTTCGCTCCCGAACTCTCCGGTGGCGCACCGTTCCTGAGGGACTGGCTGGTCGGCGCCGCGGACTACCAGGGTCCGTACAAGGACGGTGGCGGTCTGAGCGCCATCGAGACCCCGGACGAGAAGACCATCGTCTTCCATCTCGCCAAGCCCGAGGGCGACTTCCCGTACCTGGCCACCCAGACGCAGTTCGCACCCGTCCCGAAGGCGAAGGACACCGGGACGAAGTACCAGGAGCACCCCGTCTCCTCCGGCCCCTACCAGGTCGTCAAGAACGAGAACGACGGCGCCCACCTCGTCCTCACGCGCAACCCCAACTGGTCCGCGGCGACGGACGACCAGCGCAAGGCGTACCCGGACACCATCGACGTGCAGTCCGGGCTCGACCCGGCGGTGATCAACCAGCGGCTCTCCGCCGGCACCGGCGCCGACGCGGCCGCCGTCACCACCGACACCAACCTCGGCCCCTCCGAACTCGCCCAGGTGAAGGACGACAAGGCCCTCGCCGCACGCGTGGGCACCGGCCACTTCGGCTACGTCAACTACCTGGCGTTCAACCCCAAGGTCAAGCCCTTCGACAACCCCAGGGTCCGGCAGGCCGTCGCCTACGCGATCAACCGCACCTCGGTCGTCAACGCCGCCGGCGGCTCCTCGCTCGCCGAGGCCGCCACCACCTACCTGCCCAACCAGGAGACGTTCGGGTACACGCCGTACGACCCGTTCCCGGCCGGCGCCACCGGCAACCCGGAGAAGGCCAAGGAGCTGCTGAAGGAGGCCGGTTACCCGGACGGTCTGACCATCACGCTCACCCACTCCAGCGCCACGGGCAAGGGCTACGGCCCGGACCTGGCCACCGCCGTCCAGGACGGCCTGAAGGCGGCGGGGATCACCGTCCAGCTGGAGTCCCTGGACTCCACCAGGTACTCCAAGACGATCCACACCGTCAGCACCGAGCCCGGCCTCTTCCTCTCCGGCTGGGGCGCCGACTGGCCGTCCGGCGGCCCCTTCCTCGCGCCGATCTTCGACGGCCGGCAGATCGTCACCGACGGCTACAACTTCAACTCCGCGCAGCTGGACGACCCGTCGGTGAACGACGAGATCGACCAGATCAACAAGATCACCGACCACGCCGAGGCCGCCAAGCGCTGGGGCGCCCTGGACAAGCGGATCGGCGAGCAGGCCCTCACCGTCCCGCTGTTCCACCCCGTCTACAAGCGGCTGTCCGGCAAGGACGTCCGCAACATCGTCATCAGCGACTGGACCGGCGTGCTCGACATCTCCCAGGTCGCGGTCAAGTAGCGGACGGCGACGGACGGATCGATCGGACAACCATGGCTCCACAGGAACCCAGAGCCGGGGAGGGCCTCGCGGCCTCCCCGGCCGCCGGGGGGCGACAGGTGTGGCGGCGGCTGCTCGCGCGGCGCGCCGTCCTCGCCGCCGGCCTCGTCATCGTCCTGCTCGTCCTGATCGCGGCGGCGGCACCGCTGCTCGGCGCGATCGAAGGCCAGGACCCCACCAGCTACCACAACGACCTGCTCGACTCGGCGGCCGGCGGGGTGCCCAACGGCTCCTTCGGCGGTGTCAGCGCCGAGCACTGGCTCGGCGTCGAACCGGGCACCGGGCGCGACGTGTTCGCCCGACTGGTCGACGGCGCCAGGATCTCGCTGCTCGTCGCCGTCGGCGCCACCCTCGTCCAGGTCGCGATCGGCGTCCTGCTCGGGCTGGCCGCGGGCCTCGGCAGCCGGGTGCTCGACCAGCTGATCGGCAACACCACCGAGGTGATGCTCGCGCTGCCCTCGCTGGTCTTCGCCATCTCGCTGATGGCGGTCGTGCCCTCCGGCTTTCCCCGCCCGCTCCTGCTGACCCTGGTCATCGGGCTGCTGGGCTGGGGCGGCACCTCCCGGCTGGTCCGGGCGCAGACGCTCAGCCTCCGGCAGCTCGACTACGTGGCCGCGGCCCGGCTGGCCGGCGCCACCCGGTGGCGGATCGCCCGCCGGGAGCTGCTGCCCTCCCTGGCAGCGCCGGTCATCACCTACGCGGCGGTCCTGCTGCCGTCCAACGTGATGGCCGAGGCCGGGCTGTCCTTCCTCGGTGTGGGCGTCAAGCCGCCGACCTCGTCGTGGGGCCAGATGCTCTCCGGCGCGACCACCTGGTTCCGTGCGGACCCGATGTACGTGCTGCTCCCGTCGGCGCTGCTGTTCGTCACCGTGCTCGCCTTCACCGTGCTCGGCGATGCCGTCCGCACCGAGCTCGACCCCCGCGCGGCCTCCCGGCTGCGGGTCGGTACGGCGCGCGGCAGCGCCGGTTCGCCGGCGGACCGGCCCGCCTCGGACGCCCGTCCTTCGAGCACCACCGAGGAGGCCACCGCATGACCCGCTTCCTGCTCCGCAAGGCCGTCGGCATGCTCGGCGTCCTGCTCGCGCTCTCCCTGATCGTCTACGCGGTCTTCTACATCGCCCCCGGCGACCCCGCCCAGCTGGCCTGCGGCGAGAAGTGCAGCCCCGCCCAGGTCGCCCAGGTGCGCGAACGCCTTGGCCTCGACGCGCCCGTCCACCTGCAGTACGCCCACTTCCTCCAGGGCATCGTCGCCGGCCGCGACTTCAGCGCCGGAACGGGCCTGCTGCACTGCCCGGCGCCCTGCCTCGGCGTCTCCTACCGCAGCGGCGAGCAGGTCACCGACATGATCTCCGCCCGGCTCCCGGTCACGGCCTCGCTGGCGCTCGGCGCGATGGTGGTCTGGCTGGTCCTCGGGGTCGGCGCCGGGCTGGTCTCCGCGCTGCGCCGGGGCCGGCTCGGCGAGCGCCTGCTGACCGGGCTGACGCTGGCCGGCAGCTCCGTCCCGGTGTTCATCATCGGCCTGGTGCTGCTCATCGTCCTGTGCGCCCAGCTCCAGTGGCTGCCGTTCCCGAGCTACGTGCCGCTCACCGAGGACCCGCAGCAGTGGTTCTGGGGCCTGCTGCTGCCCTGGGTCTCGCTCGCCCTCATCGAGTCCGCCAAGTACGCCCGGCTGACCCGCTCGTCCATGCTGGAGGCCCTCGCCGACGACCACATCCGGACCTTCAGGGCGTACGGCGTCAGCGAACGGAGCCTGGTGACCAGGCACGCGCTGCGCGGCGCGCTCACCCCGGTGATCGCGCTCACCGCCATCGACCTCGGGACGATGTTCGGGTCCGCCGTGCTGACCGAGTCGCTCTTCGGCCTCCCGGGGCTCGGCAAGCTGCTGGTCACCTCGGTCGGACTGATCGACCTGCCGACCGTCGTGGGCCTCACCCTCGTCACCGGGTTCTGCGTGGTCCTCGCCAACGTCATCGCGGACGTGCTCTACGCGGTGTCCGACCGAAGGGTGGTCCTGACGTGAGCGCCGTGCCCCTGAGTGCCGAACCCCTGAGCGCCGCACGCCTGGTCGCCGGACCGCCGAGCGCCGGACCCCTGGTCGACGTCCGGGACCTGGTCGTCGACTTCCCGGTCGGCGACGGCCACGTCCGCGCCGTCGACGGCGTGGGCTTCACCCTGGAGGCCGGGCAGGCGCTGGGCATCGTCGGCGAGTCCGGCTCCGGCAAGAGCACCGTCGCCTACGGACTGCTCGGCCTGCACCGCGGGACCGGCGCCCGGATCGGCGGCTCGGTCCGGGTCGCCGGCGTCGACGCCGTCACCGCCGAGGGCGAGGAACTCCGGCGCCTGCGCGGCGGGTTGGCGGCCATGGTGTTCCAGGACCCGCTCTCCGCCCTCGACCCGTACTACGCGGTGGGGGACCAGATCGCCGAGGTCGTACGGGTGCACCGGGACGTCTCCCGCCGGGATGCCAGGGCCCGGGCCGTCGAGGTGCTCGACCGCGTCGGCATCGCCGACGCGGCACGCCGCTCGCGGTCGCGTCCGCACGAGTTCAGCGGCGGCATGCGCCAACGGGTGCTGATCGCGATGGCGCTGGCCTGCGAGCCGCGGCTGCTGGTCGCCGACGAGCCGACGACCGCGCTGGACGTCACCGTCCAGGCCCAGATCCTCGACCTGCTGCACGAGTTGCGCGCCGAGACCGGGGCCGGGCTGGTCCTGGTCACCCACGACCTGGGCGTGGTCGCCGGGAGCGTCGACCGGGTGCTGGTGATGAAGGACGGCCGGGCGGTGGAACACGGCCCGGTCACCGAGGTGTTGGGCGCTCCGCGCGAGCCGTACACCCGCGCGCTGCTGTCGGCGGTGCCGCGGGTCGACGCCCCGGAGGCCCTCGCCGGGCCTGCCGGTTCCACCGGGCCCGTCGAGGGCGACGTCCTGCTCGAAGCCGTCGACCTGCGCCGGGAGTTCGCCACCCGCGGCGGCCTCGCCCGGCGCGCCGCCCCCGTGACCGCCGTGGACGGGGTATCGCTCACCGTGCGGGCCGGCGAGACGCTGGGCATCGTCGGCGAGTCCGGCTCCGGGAAGACCACGCTCGGACGGATGCTCGTCCGGCTGCTGGAGCCGACCGGCGGACGGCTCCACTATCGCGGCCGGGACATCGGAGCGCTCGGGGAGAAGGAACTGCGCCCGATCCGACGGGAGTTGCAGATGGTCTTCCAGGACCCGGTCTCCTCGCTCAACCCGCGCCGCAGCATCGGGGAGTCCGTCGCCGACCCGCTGCGCGTCGCGGGCGAGAGCGACGAGCGCCGCATCCGCACCCGGGTCGGCGATCTCCTCGAACGCGTCGGGCTCGACGCCGACTGGTACCACCGCTACCCGCACGAGTTCTCCGGCGGGCAGCGGCAGCGGGTCGGCATCGCCCGGGCGCTGGCGCCCCGGCCGCGACTGATCGTCTGCGACGAGCCGGTCTCCGCGCTGGACGTCACCACCCAGGCCCAGGTGGTCGAGCTGCTGGGCGAGCTGCAGCGCGACCTCGGCCTCGCGCTGGTCTTCATCGCCCACGACCTCGCCGTGGTCCGGCAGGTGAGCGACCGCGTCGCGGTCATGCGGGCCGGGCGGATCGTGGAACAGGGCGACGCCGACGCCGTGTACGACTCACCCCGGCACGACTACACCAAGGGCCTGCTGGCCGCCGTCCCGGTGCTCGACCCCGCCGAGGCGACCGCCCGCCGGCACGCCCGACTGGCGTCCGCCGGCGCCTGACCGGCCCCCGCGCCATCACGGGTGGAGCC